>JADKCI010000006.1 GCA_016714645.1 Chromatiaceae bacterium
GCCCGCCGCCAGGGCCGGGGCGAGCCGGCTGCCAAAGGCCAGGATGGCGATGTCCCGTCCGGTCCGGCGCACCTCGCCCTTGCCGATCGGCAGGGGCACCAGGCCCGGCTCGATCCTGACCGCGGGACCGGAGCCGCGCGGATAACGCACCAGGGCGGGGCCCGGATACTCAAAGGCGGTTTGTAGCAGGCGCCGGCAGTCGTTCTCATCCCCGGGGGCGGCGATGATGAGGTTCGGCAGGCAACGGGCGAAACTCAGGTCGAAGCTGCCGGCATGGGTCGCCCCGTCCGCCCCCACCAGTCCGGCCCGGTCCACCGCCAGGGTCACGTCCAGGTCCTGGAGGCAGATGTCGTGGATGAGCTGGTCGTAGGCCCGTTGCAGGAAGGTGGAATAGATGGCCACCACCGGCTTGAGGCCCTCGCAGGCCAGGCCCGCCGCCAGGGTCAGGGCGTGCTGCTCGGCGATGCCGACGTCATGGTAGCGATCCGGGAACTGGCGGGCGAAGCAGGTCAGGCCCGAGCCCTCGCTCATGGCCGGGGTAATGCCAATCAGGCGGGCATCCTGTTCGGCGGCGTCGCACAACCAGTCGCCAAAGATCTGGGTGTAGGTGCGATGACTGGACTTGCCGGACAGGGCCCCCGTGGCGCAATCGAAGGGTGAGACGCCGTGGAAGGCGACGGGCTTTTCCTCCGCCGGCTCGTAGCCCTGGCCCTTGCGCGTCACGATGTGGAGCAGGCGCGGTCCCCGCATGGTCCTCATATTGCGCAGGGTGGCGACCAGGGCATCGATGTCGTGACCGTCGATGGGCCCTATGTAATTAAAGCCGAGTTCCTCGAACAGGGTGCTGGGCATGACCATGCCCTTCATGTGTTCCTCCCAGCGCCCCACCAGTTGGCGGATGCTCGGCAGGTTCTTGAGGGCGCTCTTACCGCCCTCGCGTACGCTGGTGTACAACTTGCTGGACAGGATTTGCGCCAGGTGATTGCTGATGGCGCCTACCGGCGGCGAGATGGACATCTCGTTATCATTCAGGATGACCATCATGTCGGTGTCGGTGGAGCCGGCGTGATTGAGGGCCTCGAAGGCCATGCCGGCGCCCAGGGCGCCGTCGCCGATCACCGCGATCACATGGCGCTGCTCCCCCTTGAGTCGGGCCGCCGTCGCCATGCCCATGGCGGCGCCGATGGAAGTGCTGGAATGGCCCACGCCAAAGGTGTCATATTCGCTCTCGCTCCGCTTGGGAAAGCCGGAGAGGCCCCCACCCTGGCGCAGGGTCGCCATGCGCTCCCGACGGCCCGTGAGAATCTTGTGGGGATAGGCCTGGTGGCCCACGTCCCAGATCAGCCGGTCTTCCGGGGTCTCGAAGACGTAGTGCAGGGCGATGGTCAGCTCCACCACCCCCAGCCCGGCCGCCAGGTGGCCACCGGTCCGCGAGACGCTATCCACCAGGAAGGCGCGCAGTTCCGACGCCAGGGCAGGGAGCTCTTCCGGGGACAGTCGGCGCAGATCGGCGGGAAAATCAACGGTGGAGAGCAGCGGAAAGCGCCCGCCGCCGCGTGGATGGCTCTGGGTGGCGTGAGGCATGTTAGGACAGGTCCTTCCTGAAAATAACAAGGGCTAAGGGATAACCGACGAAACAGTCTAGCGCAGACCCGCGAAGGGCGCGCCGCGAGGTTCATGCCGGGGATCTCATGAATTGCCGCAGCCGCAGGCTGTTGCCAACGACAAAAAGGCTCGACAGGCTCATGGCCCCCGCCGCGATCATGGGATTGAGCAACCAGCCGTTCCAGGGGAAGAGGGCCCCCGCCGCCAGGGGAATGAGCAGCAGATTGTAGGCAAAGGCCCAGAAGAAGTTGCCGCGAATGATCATTAGGGTGCGGCGCGCCAGGGTGATGGCCCGCGGGATGGCGCGCGGGTCCTGGGACATGAGTACCAGGTCCCCGGCCTCCACGGCGATATCGGTCCCGGTGCCGAGGGCGACCCCCACCTCCGCCTGGGCCAGGGCCGGGGCGTCGTTGATGCCATCGCCCACGAAGGCCACCCGCCGGCCCTGGGCCTGCATGGCCTTGATGATCGCCGCCTTGCCACCCGGGAGCACCTCGGCCCAGGTCTCCTCGATGCCGGTTTGCCGCGCCACCACCGCCACCGCCGCCGCGTGATCGCCGCTGACCAGGGCCGTGGCGAAACCCAGGGCCTTGAGGCTGGCGATGGCCTCGCTGCTGCCCTCCCGCAGGGGGTCGGCGACGCCGATCAGCCCGAGGGGCTGGCCCGCCCGGGCCAGGTAGAGGAGGGAGCGGCCCTGGGCCTCCAGTTCGACGACGGCGGACGCCAGGGGGGCCAGGTCGATGCCCAGGGCCTCCAGGTAGCGCGCCGAGCCGATGGCGACGGCTTCCCCCCTGATCCGGCCGCTCAGGCCCAGTCCCGGCTCCGTGACGATAGCCTCGGCCTGCCAGTGTGCGATCCGATCGCTGATGGCCTGATCGGCCTCGGTGACAGCGCCCGCGCCGGAGAGGGCGGCCTGCGGCACCTCTTCCAGGCTCACGCCCGCGGCAGGGGTCTTGATGCTAGCCTTGATGCCACCGTCGACACCCTCTCTGCCATCCCCCTCGGCGGCGACCCTAACCGCGAGCCCGGCCTCCGTCGCCGCGGCCACCACCGCCCGGGCCAGGGGGTGCTGGCTATAGCGCTCCAGCGCCGCCGCCAGCCCCAGCAGGCCCTCCCGGTCACCATCAAGGGCGATGATCTCCGTCACCTCGGGCCGGCCCCGGGTCAGGGTACCCGTCTTGTCAAAGACTAGGGTATCGATGCCGGCGAGGCGCTCCAGGGCCGGGCCGCTGCGAAAGAGCAGGCCCAGCTCGGCGGCACGGCCGGTGCCGACCAGGATGGCCGTGGGCGTCGCCAGGCCCATGGCGCAGGGACAGGCCACCACCAGCACGCTCACCGCCGTGACAAAGGCGTAATGCAGCGCCGGCGCGGGCCCGAAGGCCAGCCAGGCGGCAAAGGTCAGCAGGGCCGCCGCCATCACCAGGGGCACGAAGATGGCGGCGATCTGGTCCGCCAGGGCCTGGATAGGGGGTTTCGACCCCTGGGCCTCCTCGACCATGCGGATGATTTGCGCCAGCACCGTATCGGCGCCCAGGCTGGTGGCGCGGAACTGGAGGACGCCGGTCTGGTTGAGGGTGCCGCCGACCAGGCGGTCGCCCGGCCCGCGGGCCACTGGCAGGGGCTCGCCGGTGAGCATGGATTCATCGACCCAGCTCTCGCCGCTCTCCACCTCGCCGTCCGTCGCCACCCGCTCGCCGGGGCGGACGATGACGCGATCGCCCAGGTTGACCGCTTGCAGGGGGAGATCCTGCTCCAACCCCGCGCGGATGACCCGCGCCGTGAGGGGGCGCAATTCGACCAGGCGGCGGATGGCCGCCGAGGTCCGCCCCTTGGCGCGGCCCTCCAGCCATTTGCCGAGCAGGATGAGGGTGACGATGACCGCCGTCGCCTCGAAATAGAAATGGGCGGTGCCGGGGGGGAAAACTCCCGGGGGCCAGCAGGACCAGGGTGGAATAGCCAAAGGCCGCGCCGCCCCCCAGCATCACCAGGCTGCTCATGCCGGGGCTCAGGGAGCGCAGCTCCGCCCAGCCGTGGCGCAGGAAACGCCGGCCGGCCCAGAAGAGGACGGGCGCGGCCAGCAGCATCTGCAGCAGCCCCTGGCCTCGCCAGCCCAGCCGGGCGTCCAGCCAGTGGCCCAGGGGCATCCAGAGCATGGGCCCCATGGCCAGGATCAGGAGGGGCAGGGTGAAGGCCAACCCCAGCCGCAGGTCGCGTGCGAGGCCGTCATCGAAGGTGCCGGGGGCCGCTTCCGCCTCCATTCGGGGCTCATAGCCCGCCCCCCGCACCGCCGCCGCGATGGCGTCCGGTGCCAGCATGGCCGGCAGATAACGTACCTGGGCCTGCTCCGTGGCCAGGTTGACCGTCGCCTCGATGACCCCCGGCAAGCGCCCCAGGACCCGCTCCACCCGGGCACTGCAATTGGCGCAGGTCATGCCGCCGATCCCCAGGGCCAGGTGCGCCTCCTGGGGGACATAGCCCGCATCCCGGACGAGACGGAGCAACTCCGGGATGCTCGCCTGGTCGTAGTGGACGATAGCGGTCTCGGTGGCCAGATTCACCACCGCCGCGGTGACGCCCGGCTGGCGCTTCAGCACCCGCTCCACCCGAGTGCTGCAGTTGGCGCAGGTCATGCCGCCCACGCCGAAGCGGATTTCAGCGGCCATGGTGGGGCTCCCAGGCGCGGGCACGCCCCGTCAGTCCCGCCAGGAGCCAGGTCCGCGGGACGGCGGTCAGGGGCCGGTCATCACGTCGGGACCGGGGGGGCAGGCCGAGGGGATCAGGCGACATGGGCCTGAAAGCCCTCGGCCTTGATCGCCGCGATCAGGGCCGTCGGGTCCGGGTTCCCCTCGACCGCCGCGCGCTGCTGGCCGCGGTCCACCTCCAGAACGGCGGTTACCCCGGGGACCGCCGCCAGGGCCTGGCGCACCGCCTGCTCGCAGTGGCCGCAGGTCATGCCTTCTACCTTCAATTCGATCATGGGACGGGGACCTCGTTGGTGAGTGTCAGGATGCGGGTGGCGGTAATCTCTGGGACCCAGCCACCCTGGTAGGGTTCAATCGGACCCGCCGCGTTCAGGCCGCCACCACCAGCCTCAGGGCATCCAGATGTAGCCGGACGCGGGTCAGGTAACGGGACAAACGGTCACGGCGTTCCTCCAGGGCCGTGATTTCCTCGGCGCGGATGTTGGGGTTGACACGGGCCAGGGCGCGCAAGCGCCCGATCTCGGCATCCAGTTCCCCTGTCATGCGGGCGCGGGCCGCGACTTCCAATCCCGCCGCCGCCTGGGCGGCCCGGCGTTCGCCCTCCGCCATCATGGTCTCCAGGGTCGCGGTCTTGGCCTGGATGATGGCATGAGCCAGGCGGCGGTTGCGGGTCAGGCATTGACCGCGCAGCTGCTGATGGGGGAAGTCCGCCGAGCGATCCCGGCCCTCGGCATCCAGGAGCAGGCGCAGGGCGGTGGGCGGCAGGAAGCGGCCGATCTCCAGTTCCGGGGGCGCCGGGCATTGGGCGACATGGATCATCTCCAGCAGCAGGCCGCCCGTGGGCAGGGCCGGGTCGCGCAGGATGGTCAGGGCGCAGGTCCCCAGGTCCGAGTCCAGGATCATGGCCATGGCGCCGCGGGTCATGGGGTGTTCCCAGGTCAGGAATTCACGGTCCTCCCGGGCCAGGGCCAGGGCGCGGTCAAAGGTGACCATCAAGCCCTCCTCGGGCAGTTCCGGAAACCGCTCCTGCAACCGATGGGCGCCCGGGCGCAGGACCAGGGTCGCACCCGCCCCCGGCTCCAGGTCGATGCCGAAGCTGTCCCAGACGCGGGTCAGGTAGTCCCGCAAGGCCGGGTCCGCATCCTGCTCCCTGATGGCGTCCACCAGGGCGGCGGAGACCTCGGGGTGATGGGAGTGGAGTTCCAGCAGCCGATCACGCCCGGCCGCCAACTCGGCACCGATCCGCTCCCGCTCCCGGCGCGCGGCGGCGATGAGGGCGTCCACCTTGGCGGGATCGGCCTGGGGCCTCGTCAGCAGGGCGCGCAGGCGCTCCCCGAGCCGCTCATAAACCGCCCCCGCCGCCGGGCAGATGGCGGCGAAGGCATTCAGCCCCTCCTGGTACCAGCGATAGAGGGTCTCCTCGGGGCCGCCCACCCGATAGGGGATGTGGATGCGGATGGTCTGGGTCTGGCCGATGCGGTCCAGGCGCCCGATGCGCTGCTCCACCAGGTCCGGGTTCAGGGGCAGGTCGAACAGCACCAGGTGGTGGGCGAACTGGAAGTTGCGGCCCTCGCCGCCGATCTCCGAGCAGATCAGGGCCTGGGCGCCCTCTTCGGAATCGGCGAAGAAGGCGGCGGCCCGGTCGCGCTCCACCATCTCCAGCTCCTCATGGAAGAGGGCGGCATGGATGCCCTCCCGTTCCAGCAGGGCGCGGCGCAGGGCGATGGCGGTCGCGGCTTGGGCGCAGATGACAATCAGCTTTTCCGGCCGCAACTGGCGCAGGGTCGCTGCCAGCCAGGTGACGCGCGCGCTGGCCAGGGGTTCGGCCTCGACCAGGGGGCGAAGGGGTGGCTCGGAGTCGTGCTCCGGGGGCGCGCCGGGCATCGGGCTGGCGATCCCGGCCTCGGGCGCGTTGGGCAAGGGGTGCGGAATGGGCTCGCGCGCGGGGAAGCCCAGGATGGCGGCGCGGCTGTTGCGGAACAAGACCCGGCTGGTGCCGTGCCGGTCCAGCAGGGCAGCGATGATTCGCTCCGGCGGCAGGGTGTCCAGCCCCAGGGCCCGCAGGCCTTCCTGGTCCGCCGGCGCCAGGGGCTGGCCATCCAGCAGCCGTCCCGCCAGTTGGGCAATGTCGACATAGCCGGCCTCCTCGGCCAGAAAGGCGTCATAGTCCCGCCAGCGGTGGGGGTCAAGCAGGCGCAGGCGGCCGAAGTGCCCGGCGCGCCCCAGTTGCTCCGGGGTGGCCGTGAGCAGCAGGACGCCGGGCGACTGGGCGGCGATGGCGGCTATCAGGTCGTATTCCAGGCTGGTCTCGGTGGGGCTCCACCGCAGGTGATGGGCCTCGTCCAGGATCAGCAGGTCCCAGTCGGCCTCCAGCACCGCCCGGGCGGCGGCGGGGGTGGCCAGCAGTCCCTCCAGGGGGCAGAGGGCCTGGGGCTCGGTGAGGAAGGGGTTGTCGCCGCCGGTCGCGATCTCCCCCAGTCGCTGACGGTCGAAGAGGGCGAAGCGCAGATTGAAGCGCCGCCGCATCTCCACCAGCCACTGGTGGAGCAGGGGCTCGGGCACCAGGATCAGGGCCCGCGCCACCCGCCCGGCGAGGAGCAGTTGGTGGAGGATGAGGCCCGCCTCGATGGTCTTGCCCAGGCCCACCTCGTCCGCCAGCAGCACCCGGGGGGCCGGGTGGCGGGCGACCTCGGTGGCGATATAGAGCTGATGGGGGATGGGGCTGACCCGGGGCCCCACCAGGCCCCGTACCTCGGATCCCGCCGCCGCCATCCCCCGCAGCCAGGTCTCGTAGCGCAGGCTGAACCAGGCATCACGGTCGAGGCGCGCGGCTAGCAGGCGCTGGCGCGGCCGGTTAATCGGCAAACCGGGATCGATCCGGGTCTCGGTGAGCCGGCTGGGGTGGCCTTCCGTGTCCTCGCACTGGTAGGTGAGGATGCCGGCCGCTTCCTCGACCGCCACGACCCGCAAGTCCTCGCCGCCGGGGACCCGCACCCGTTCCCCGGGTTGGAAGAGGACCCGGCTCAGGGGCGCGTTGTTCTGGGCATAGCGGCGGGTCTCGCCGGTGGCGGGAAAGAAGATACTCACCTGGCGGCCCTCGCTGGCCGTGACCAGGCCCAGTCCGAGTTCGGATTGGGTCTCGCTGAGCCAGCGCTGGCCGGGTACAAAGGGGGTCATGGGCGGGTCGGGTGGCGTACGGCTTGGGAAGGGAGGGCTATTGTAATATCCTCGCCGCATTCGCCGAGGAGGCAATCCGGACTTTTCATCGCCGCCATGTGGTCCAGTCGCTTTAACGCCGCCAGCATTGCCGCTTGCCTGGCCCAGGCCGCCGGCCGGGAGGAATCGCTAGAAGAAGAGGTCGCCAGCGAGGGGGCCGCGCCCCAGGCCGCCTCCGTCCTCCTGCCGCTGATC
Organism: Chromatiaceae bacterium; assembly: GCA_016714645.1. NCBI lineage: Bacteria > Pseudomonadati > Pseudomonadota > Gammaproteobacteria > Chromatiales > Chromatiaceae > Chromatiaceae bacterium. The sequence continues at coordinate 7,719 of JADKCI010000006.1, forward strand.
CGCCCCGGTTACGACCCTAAGGGGGACCCGGACGCCTCCTGGCGCCTGCTGTTTATCCGTCGCGCCGAGCATGAAGCGGATCGCCATAGCGGCGAGGTGGCCTTTCCCGGCGGGCGCGCCGACCCGGGCGACCGGGACCCCGTGGCCACCGCCCTGCGCGAGGCCGAGGAGGAGATCGGCCTGGACCCCCGCCACATCCAGGTCCTGGGCCAGATGCGCCCCTTCCGGACCGTCAGCGGCTATCGGGTGACCCCCGTGGTGGGCCTGGTCACCACCTGGCCGGTCGCCCTGAGGCCAGACCCCGCCGAGGTGGCGGAGATCTTCAGCCTGCCCCTCGACTGGCTGCGCGAGCCGAGCCACCGTCACACCCGACCCTGGCCAGCCCCTGGCCACCCCCAGGCCCGGCAAGTCATCTTTTACCAGGAACGGGAAGGCCGCCGCCTGTGGGGCGTGAGCGCCTGGATCACCGTCGATTTTCTGGGCTGCCTGGAGCCCTGGGGCTAATCCCGCCGGGTCAGGAACATGGCATCGCCGTAGCTGAAGAAGCGGTAGCCCTCGCTAACCGCATGGCGGTAGGCGGCCATAATGGCCGGATAGCCGCTGAAGGAGGAGACCAGCATCAGGAGGGTGGACTCGGGCAGGTGAAAGTTGGTAATCATGGCGTCCACCACCTGGAAGCGGTAGCCGGGCCGGATGAAGAGCCGGGTCTCGCCGCGATAGGGGGCGAGGGTGCCCGGGGCGGCGGCGGTCTCCAGGCTGCGCACGCTGGTCGTGCCCACCGCCACCACCCGGCCGCCCCGGGCGCGGGCCTGCTCGACCTGGGCGCACACGCCCTCGTCCACCTCCAGCCACTCCGCGTGCATGGGGTGTTCGTCCAGGTCCTCCACCCGCACCGGCTGAAAGGTGCCGGCGCCGACGTGCAGGGTGACGTGGGCGGAGGCGATGCCCTGGGCCGCCAGCCGCGCCAGCATCTCCGCGTCGAAGTGCAGGCCGGCGGTGGGGGCGGCCACCGCCCCCAGGCGGCGGGCGTAAAGGGTCTGGTAGCGCTCCAGGTCCGCCACCTCGTCCGGGCGCTGGATGTAGGGGGGCAGGGGCATGTGGCCGTGCCGTTCCATGAGGGCGGGAAAGTCCGCGTCCAGGGCCCGCAGATGGAAGAGTTCGCCCTCCCGGCCCAGGCATTCCAGGGCAGCGCCCGACTCCAGCCGCAGCCGGCTCCCGGGCTTGGGCGACTTGCTGGCACGGACATGGGCCAGGACCTGGTCCGGCCCCAGCAGGCGCTCCACCAGGATCTCCAGGCGCCCACCGCTCTCCTTGCGGCCGAACAGGCGGGCGCGCATGACGCGCGTGTCATTGAAGACCAGCAGGTCGCCCGGCCGTAGCAGGTCCGGTAGCGCGGCGAAAAGCCGGTCCTCTACCCGGCCGCTCGGGCCGTCCAGACAGAGGAGCCGGCTGGCCCCGCGCCGCGCCAGGGGCCTCTGGGCGATGAGTTCCGGCGGTAGATCAAAGTGGAAGTCCGAGCGTTTCATGGCGCGGATGATACCGGAAACCGGGGCCGGATCGGCGCGCCGCGCCCAGCTCTCGCGGGGCAAGGGCCTCCTGGCGGTCGCACGCACCCGCGTTCGCCTCCGCATTCGGCCCTTGCCCCGCCAGCGGGAAGGGCTATACTTACGACCTGCCTGCAGAGGCGATGCCGGGGTGGCGAAACTGGTAGACGCATCAGACTCAAAATCTGACGGTAGTAATACCGTGCCGGTTCAAATCCGGCCCTCGGTACCAACGCAAGGGCTTGTGCCGCAAGGCGAGGCCCTTTTTTTATCGCCCCGAGAGGGGGGCAGGGGACAGGCTTCCAGGCCCGGCGATGCGGCGGATTGCCCGCTTGCGGAGTCGGTAAGCTTGCTGAAAACCCATGTCAGTGATAAATTTGCGCGTTTTCCAAGATCAAGCCCCTCAGGGGATAGTCAGGGTCACCATGAAAGAAGGCATTCATCCCGCGTATCGCGACACCAAGGTCGTTTGCAGTTGCGGTAATCAGTTCAGCACCCGCTCCACCTTGGGCAAGGACCTACACGTGGAAGTCTGCTCCGCCTGCCACCCCTTCTATACCGGCAAGCAGAAGATCGTGGACACCGGCGGACGCGTGGACAAGTTCCGTCGCAAATACGGCCGCTGAGGTACCCCCTGCTCCGCGCGGGCCGGTGATGCCAAGGCGCATCCCGGTGTTTTTGCTATTGGTGATGGGGTTCCACCCCTTCGCCGCCTGGTCCGCTTGTCTCCTTCCCGCCCAATCCGAGTCCGCCCGCGCCACCCAGGTCATCGATGGCGATACCCTGGAACTCAAGGATGAAACCCGGGTGCGCCTCATTGGGATCGATACCCCCGAGATTGGCCGCGATGGCAAGGCTGACGATCCCGGCTCCCGCCAGGCCACCGCCGCCCTGCGTGACATGCTCGCCGCAAGCGGCTGGCGCGTGCGCCTCGTCGCCGATGGCGAAGGCCGCGACCGCTATGGCCGCCGTCTCGCCCACCTCTTCGACGACCAGGGGCGCAATATCAGCGAGCAATTGATAGCGCTTGGCTTGGCCTACCAAAGCCCTTTCCCGTCCAACCCGAAATTCCTGGACTGCTACAAGGAGGCGGAGGACAAGGCCCGCCTAGCCAAGCGCGGCCTCTGGAGCCGTCCGCCCCTGGAGGCCAGCCGGATCAAATCCTCCACGGCCGGCTTTGAGCGCATCGCCGGGCGGGTCAAGTCCGTCGGCCCTTACCGTGACGGCCTGCGCCTCAGGCTGGAGGGCGGGCTGGAATTGCTGATCCATGCGGAGGATCTGTCCTATTTCGATACCGCGCAACTCAACCGGCTGACGGGCCAGCGCCTGGAAGTCCACGGCTGGATTAGTCGTCACCAGGGCCAGCCGCGCATGCGACTTCGCCACCCCGCCGCCATCATCTCGCCAACGCTATAAGGGCGCGCGCCTCCGCCACCAGCCGCTCGACCCCCGCCTCATCCAGGCCCCGCTCCGGTTTTTCATCCCGGGTAGCGAGAGGTGGATTGCCGCGGGCCAGGGTCGGTAGCACCAGCAGCTCAATGGCGGTGTCCCCGGCGATGAAGGTCAGGATGGGCGGAAAGCGCCGCGACCCATCCGCGAAGTGCCGCTGCTCCTGGCGTTCCCGCCAGGGGATCCCCTGGTTCAGGAGGGCGAGGACGATCTCGTCCACGGCCTCGGCGAAGAGGTGCAGGCGCACCGGCTGATCGGGGTCGGGATAGTCATCGGCCAGGCCCCCCACCAGCCTGGGGCCAAAGCGGGCAAAGTGGCGCATGGCCGCCAGGGCCTGCTCGCGGCGATGGAGCAGGGCCGCGGCCTGGTCCGGCCGCCAGAACAGCCGCCGGTAGGCCAGCAGGGCCTCCTGAACCTCCTCATTGCTCGGCAAGAGGCGCCTGTTGTCGATCCCCGCCCGCTCCGCTACCTTGCGCCGCGCCCGCTCGGGCTCGGCGATCCCCTGTTCCGCCATCAGCCGCGCCGTCTCCTCCGCCAGCCAGCGGCGCTGGCCGGCCGCGCGATCGCGTTGTCGCATGCTCTTTCAACCTCCGGCGGGATTAGGGTACGTTAGCATAAAGTAACCCCAGGGCCTGAGCCATCCCCGGGCCTAGCCGCCGTACCATGAAATCTCGGAGTCTTGCTCCGAAATTTCAGGTAAAATCCCCACATGATTGCAAGACCAGCCCATCTCCAGCGGCTTTTGCGCCTGCTGCATAGCTTCCCCGTGGTCGCCATTCTGGGCCCCCGGCAGGTAGGCAAGACCACGCTGGCCCGTCAACTGGCAGGGCAATGGCCCGAGTCAGTGCGCCATTTCGATCTGGAGGACCCCGAGGATCAGGCACGTCTCATGGATCCATCCTTCGTTCTCAAGCCCCTGACGGGGTTGGTCGTGCTGGATGAAGTCCAACTCAGGCCCGACCTCTTTCCCCTGTTACGCGTCCTGGCGGACCGGCCAGGGCTACCCGCGCGCTTCCTGCTATTGGGGAGCGCATCGCCCGACCTGACAAAAGGTGCCGCCGAGAGCCTGGCGGGGCGCGTCGCCTTTCATGAACTGGATGGCCTGGCCCTGGATGAATTGGCGCCGCTGGCCCAAGACCGGGACTGGATTGATGCGCGCTGGTTGCGGGGTGGTTTCCCCCGCGCCTGGCTGGCGGAGGATCTGGCCGCCAGTCGCGATTGGCGCGAGTCTTTCATCCGCACCTATCTGGAACGGGATCTGCCGCAACTGGGCATCAAGCTGCCGGCGCTGACGCTGCGCCGTTTCTGGACCATGTTGGCCCATTATCACGGCCAGACCTGGAACGGGAGCGAGCTGGCCCGTGCCCTGAGTGTCAGCGATAAGACCCTGTCCCGCTATCTGGATATCCTGGAGGGAACTTACATGGCCACCCGCTTACCGCCCTGGCACACCAACCTGGGCAAGCGCGAGGTGAAAGCACCCAAGGTCTATGTGGCCGATACGGGTTTGCTGCACAGCCTGTTACGCATTGGCGCCGGCGATGATTTGCTGGCGCACCCCAAATGTGGGGCATCCTGGGAAGGTTTTATGCTGCACCAGGTGCTGCGGCGCACCGGCGCCCAGCGTGGCGAATACTTCTTCTGGGGGGTCCATTCCGGTGCCGAGTTGGATCTGCTGGTGATCAAGGACGGGCGCCGCCTCGGCTTCGAGATCAAACTGACGAGGTCCCCGGCCGTTACGCCGTCGATGCGGTCGGCGCGCGAGCAGTTGCGGCTGGACCATCTCTATGTGATCTGCCATGGGGATGGCGCCTCCTGGCCGCTGGCCGAGGGCATCGACGCCGTACCCGCCGCCTGCCTGGCTGGGCCGCAATGGCCCTGGGCGGCTATTCCCTAACCCAGATCCCGCGCATTCTTGCCCCGTCCCCGTCAATCTTCGCCCGCCGGCAGTGAAAAGTTATATACCTAAATCCTGCAAGCGCAGGCCCCGGGAAACAAGAAATGATATACTTCTCAGTGATTTAAACGCTGAAGGCATCAGCCTGAGGAGTCACCCTTTCAATGAGCAAACATAGCACAAAAGCCGGCCGGTCGGCGCAGTTCGAAGCCCCCAAGGTCCACTTTGATGCGGCGGGCCCGGCCCTCACCAGTCAGGGGGGGCTGGCCCCAGTGATCCAGTTCCTCAGCCACCTCGGCTTCAGGGCGCTGTTTCGTCAGCAGGTGGACCATGAGCGAAGCGCGAATGCCGTTTATAGCCTGGGCGATGCCGCCGTGCTGGTGATGATCGGCCTGATCGGCGGTGCCCGCAGCCTCCGCCAGTGCGTCGCCCTGTGGAGCAATCAGGTGTTGCGACGCCTGGCGGGCTGGCCACGGGTGCCGGATGAAACCACCCTCGGGCGGCTGTTCAAGGCGGGCCGCGACCGCCACGTCAGTGAACTGGAGACCCTGAATCATGTCCTGCGCCAGCGGGTGTGGGCGCGGGCCGCACGGGCCGGGCGCTCGCGCATTTGGCATCGTGACGCAGAAGTGGATCGACGTCGATTCCACCGTCAAGACCGTTCATGGTCGCCAGGAAGGGGTGGCCAAGGGCTACAACCCGCATCAACGCGGCGCCCTGTCCTATCACCCGCTGCTGCCTTCTGCACCGCGACCAAGGAAATTGTCCAGGCCTGGCTGCGCACCGGCAGCGCCTACACCAGCAACGGCATCGTCGCCTTCATGGAACAGTTGTGCGCCCAGTTTCCGGCGCACCAACGCCTGGTGCTGCGCGCCGACAGCGGCTTCTTCGATGGCGCGCTGCTCGAGTTCCTGGAGCAGCGCGGCCATGGTTACCTCATCAAGGTCAAGTTACGTAACCTGGAATTTCTGCTAGCCCAACACGCCTAGGGGAGCGCACCTGGCGCCGAAAACCTTACTTGCAGGATTTAGGTATAATTTAATCATTTATCCCTCTTGCCATTGATTTAGTGACAGATGCCCCTTGCGAACCGGCCACTTTCCCCCATCGCCCGCCAAGCCCTGCGGCTCCTGGGTAGCCTGATCGAGGAAGGCCGCCTCCGCAAAGGCTGGTCGCGCGAGATGCTGGCCGAGCGCATCGGCGTGGGGGCTCTCACCCTCCGGCGGGTCATCCGCAGTGAGCCGGGCGTCGCCATCGGCACCTATTTCGAGGCGGCCGCGCTGCTGGACATCCCGCTGTTCGGCCAGGATTCGACGCGGGCGCTGGACCAGGAGTTGGCCCGCCAGCGGGAGTTGCTGGCGCTATTGCCCACGCGCATCCAGCGACGGTTACTCTGGCGGCGGCCGTTTCTCAACCCCTATTGTCTGGAGGGCTATCTGGACGGGGTCGCGATCCCCGATCTATAACGGCGGGAACGGCGGGGCTCCCCTCCCTAGCCGGCCCCCGGGGTCTAATCGTCGCTCTTCAGGATGACCGTCCCGCTGGCGGACGTCCCCACGGCATAACCCGTGCCGGCGACCAAGGTCAGGATAATACTTTCGTCGATCTCCACCCGGCTGTCCTGGAGCGGGGTAACCGTCTTAGTGACCTTGGCCACGTTGGCCGGGAAGCTGACGCTGGTGCCCAGCGCCGTATAGTCGCGGCCGCGGTGGCGGTGCCGCTGACGCCATAGTTAACCGTCAGGGCGGCGGCAATGCTCCCCGCGCGGGTGAAGGTGTAGCGCCCGGTGGTCAGGTCGGCCTCGGTGGCGCTGGCATCGCTGGCGCTGACGCTGACGGTTTGGGTCACCGGCTCATCGCTGGTGATCGTCACCGTGGCACTGGTCGGGTTACCCACAGTGTAGTTCGGGCTGGGGTTCAGCGTCAGGACGACGGTCTCGGGTAACTCCTGCAGCGTATCCTGCTTGGGCGTCAGGACCTTGGTAATCCGCGTCTTGCCGGCGGGGATGACGACGCTGGTGCCGGGGGCGAGGTAATCTTTACCGCTGGTGGCGGTGCCGGTCACGGTATAGCCGAGGGTGAGGGCGGCGGCGGTGTCGCCGGTGCGGGTAATGGTGTAGCGCCCGGTGGTGAGCCCGGCCTCGGTGGCGGTTTTGTCGCTGGCGGCCACGGTGATGACCACCGGGACAAAGCTGGCGCTGACCGCGCAGGGGGCGGTGATGGGACCGGTGGTGTAGGTGGCGCCGGCCAGACTGCCCTCGCAGCCACTTACCGTGCCAATGCTGTAGCCGGTGTCGGGCGTGACGGTGAAGCTGGTGGTGGCGCCATGGGCCACCGTCCGGCTGGCCGGGCTGATGGTGCCGTTGGCCCCGGCGCTGGCGGTGACGGTGTAGCTGATCGGGGTAAAGGTGGCGTTGACCGCGCAGGTGGCGGTGATGGGATCGGTGGTGTAGGTGGTGCCGGACAGACTGCCGCCGCAACCCGTGACGCTGGCGATGTAACCCGTATTGGGGGTAACGGTGAAGGTGGTGGTAGCGCCGTGGGCCACCGTCCGGCTGGCCGGGCTGATGGTGCCGTTGGCCCCGGCGCTGGCGGTGACGGTGTAGCTGATCGGGGTAAAGGTGGCGTTGACCGCGCAGGTGGCGGTGATGGGATCGGTGGTGTAGGTGGTGCCGGACAGACTGCCGCCGCAACCCGTGACGCTGGCGATGTAACCCGTATTGGGGGTAACGGTGAAGGTGGTGGTAGCGCCGTGGGCCACCGTCCGGCTGGCCGGGCTGATGGTGCCGTTGGCCCCGGCGCTGGCGGTGACGGTGTAGCTGATCGGGGTAAAGGTGGCGTTGACCGCGCAGGTGGCGGTGATGGGATCGGTGGTGTAGGTGGTGCCGGACAGACTGCCGCCGCAACCCGTGACGCTGGCGATGTAACCCGTATTGGGGGTAACGGTGAAGGTGGTGGTAGCGCCGTGGGCCACCGTCCGGCTGGCCGGGCTGATGGTGCCGTTGGCCCCGGCGCTGGCGGTGACGGTGTAGCTGATCGGGGTAAAGGTGGCGTTGACCGCGCAGGTGGCGGTGATGGGATCGGTGGTGTAGGTGGTGCCGGACAGACTGCCGCCGCAACCCGTGACGCTGGCGATGTAACCCGTATTGGGGGTAACGGTGAAGGTGGTGGTAGCGCCGTGGGCCACCGTCCGGCTGGCCGGGCTGATGGTGCCGTTGGCCCCGGCGCTGGCGGTGACGGTGTAGCTGATCGGGGTAAAGGTGGCGTTGACCGCGCAGGTGGCGGTGATGGGATCGGTGGTGTAGGTGGTGCCGGACAGACTGCCGCCGCAACCCGTGACGCTGGCGATGTAACCCGTATTGGGGTAACGGTGAAGGTGGTGGTAGCGCCGTGGGCCACCGTCCGGCTGGCCGGGCTGATGGTGCCGTTGGCCCCGGCGCTGGCGGTGACGGTGTAGCTGATCCGGGTAAAGGTGGCGTTGACCGCGCAGGTGGCGGTGATGGGATCGGTGGTGTAGGTGGTGCCGGACAGACTGCCGCCGCAACCCGTGACGCTGGCGATGTAACCCGTATTGGGGGTAACGGTGAAGGTGGTGGTAGCGCCGTGGGCCACCGTCTGGCTGGCCGGGCTGATGGTGCCGTTGGCCCCGGCGCTGGCGGTGACGGGGTAGCTGATCGGGGTAAAGGTGGCGTTGACCGCGCAGGTGGCGGTGATGGGATCGGTGGTGTAGGTGGTGCCGGACAGACTGCCGCCGCAACCCGTGACGCTGGCGATGTAACCCGTATTGGGGGTAACGGTGAAGGTGGTGGTAGCGCCGTGGGCCACCGTCCGGCTGGCCGGGCTGATGGTGCCGTTGGCCCCGGCGCTGGCGGTGACGGTGTAGCTGATCGGGGTAAAGGTGGCGTTGACCGCGCAGTCGCCGGTGATGGCACCGGTGGTGTAGGTGGCGCCGGACAGGCTGCCCTCGCAGCCACTTACTGTGCCAATGCTGTAGCCGGTGTCGGGCGTGACGGTGAAGGTGGTGGTAGCGCCGTGGGCCACCGTCTGGCTGGCCGGGCTGATGGTGCCGTTGGCCCCGGCGCTGGCGGTGACGGTGTAGCTGATCGGGGTAAAGGTGGCGTTGACCGCGCAGGTGGCGGTGATGGGACCGGTGGTGTAGGTGGTGTCGACCAGGCTGCCGCCGCAACCCGTGACGCTGGCGATGTAGCCCGTATTGGGGGTGACGGTGAAGGTGGTGGTGGCGCCGTGGGCCACCGTCTGGCTGGCCGGGCTGATGCTGCCATTGGCCTCCGCCGTGGCGGTGACGAGAATTAGGGTGGTGGCCGTCGCCTCGTTGGAATAGTCGGAATAGCCCACCGTGTTGGCGGCGCGGACCCGATAGACATAGGTGACCGGGGACGCGAGACCGGTGTCGGCGTAGGTGGTGACGTTTGGGCCCAGGGTGGCGATCTCGGCCCAGGTGCCATTGGTGCCGGTCTTGCGCTCGAGGCGATAGGCGGTTTCGCCGGCGCTGTTATCGGTCCAGGTCAGGTCGATGCGGGTGTCGGAGACGGCGTTCGCACCCAGGCCGCTGGGCGCGTTGAGCGGCAGGGTCGCAGTCACTTCCGGGGTGTAAGCGGAGGCGCCCGCCGTGTTGTAGGCCCGCACCCGGTAACCATAAGTCACGTCATCGCTCAGACCGGCATCGGCGTATTCGGTCGTATTGGCTCCCGTGGTCGTCATCGGGGTCCAGGCCCCCGTGCCGCTGCGCCGTTCGACCTCGAAGCCCAGTTCGTTGTCGCTGGCATCCGTCCAAGTTAAGTTAATGCCGGTCGGTGGAACGGCTTGGGCCCCGAGGTCGGTGGGTGCGGCCGGCGGGTCTATGGCAATGGCAGTCACCAGGGTGGGCGTGGCACGATCCGTGGTCGTCCCATCGCCCAGTTGCCCGTATTCGTTATAGCCCCAGGCCCAGAGGCTGCCGTCGGTCTTGAGGGCCAGGGTGTGAAGACCCCCGGCGGCCAGGTTGACGACCCCGGCCAGGACCTGGGTGGGCGCAGTGCGATCTGTAGTCGTCCCGTCGCCCAGTTGCCCGAAATAGTTATAGCCCCAGGCCCAGAGGCTGCCGTCGATCTTGAGGAGGGCCAGGGTGTGATATTGCCCGGCGGCCAGGTTGGTAACCCCGGTGAGGACCAGGGTGGGCGTGGCATGATTCGTGGTCGTCCCGTCGCCCAGTTGTCCGGAGCCGTTATAGCCCCAGGTCAAGAGGCTGCCTTCGGTCTTGAGGGCGAGGCTGTGATATTGCCCGGCGGCCAGGTTGGTGACCCCGGTGAGGACCTGGGTGGGCGTGGCACGATCCGTGGTCGTCCCGTCCCCCAGTTGCCCATAATAGTTCGCGCCCCAGGCCCAGAGGCTGCCGTTGATCTTGAGGGCCAGGGTGTGCTCATACCCGGCGGCCATGGCGGCAACTCCGGTGAGGACCTGGGTAGGCGTGGTTCGATTCGTGGTCGTCCCGTCGCCCAGTTGTCCGGATGAGTTATCGCCCCAGGCCCAAAGGCTGGCGTTGGTCTTGAAGGCGAGAGTGTGAGAACCCCCAGCGGCCAGGTTGGCGACCTCAGTGAGGACCTGGATGGGCGTGGCACGATCCGTGGTCGTCCCGTCGCCCAGTTGTCCGGAGCCGTTATAGCCCCAGGCCCAGAGGCTGCCGTCGGTCTTGAGGGCCAGGGTGTGATAATACCCGGCGGTGATGGCGGCAACGTCGGTGAGGACCTGGGTGGGCGTGGCACGATCCGTGGTCGTCCCGTCACCCAGTTGCCCGAAAGCGTTAGAGCCCCAGGCCCAGAGGCTGCCGTCGGACCCGAGATACAAGCTGTGGGAATACCCAGCAGCGATCCGAGCATCCCCAGAACTGGCCTGCACCTCAGCTACCAGGGCGGAGGCCATGAGTCCTGCCAGTGCGGCCTCGCCCACCTCCAGGGTGAGGCTAGGCGCGCCGTCCGCCACCCCTGCAGCCGTGCCGAACCGGACGTGGCGGTTGACCCCCGGTTGCTCCTCCAGGCGCTGGTAGCTGCCATCGGGGAGGCTATCGAGCAAATCCGCCCCGGCCGCCGCCTGGTCTTGCTTCCACTGGGTGCCTTGGGCCGCGTCCAGGCGGTCGGGTTCGACAGCGGGCAGGCGCAGGTCCACCCAGACCCGGGCCTGGCCGGCGGTAGCAACCTGCTCCCGCAAGGCCTCCGCGGTGGTAGCGAAGTCTGCGGTATCCCGCCAGGCCGGTGGCAGTGGCAAGTCGTAGAAGGGATCGAAATCGGCGGGATAGGGTTCCGCGGCACTGACCGGCCGGGGGTTCTGGCCGGTACCGGCCAGCACCAGCAGGAAGGCCGCCAGAAAACCAAGGGTTTTTGAACCCCGCAACGGCCAACCGTAATGACTGGACATGGGCAATGGCTCCTGGCGGTCGCGAATCATGGTCGGGGGTTGGCGCCGGCAGGGCTGCCTGGCAACGGCTTGAGATTAGACCCCTGGCCGGCGGATGGCAAGGACGTCAATACGACATTTTGTGCGCTAGGAGTCTGTCCGACTTATCGGGCCTCAACCCGGGTACAATTAGGGTCTGGGTTCGCGCGGACAGTACCTGCCCGAAGACCATCTGGCGCGGTTCGTGGTCGAGATCGTTGATCAGCTCGACCTAAGTCACCTGGTTGGCGCCTACGCCGGCACCGGCTCGCGGCCCTACCATCCGGCGATGCGGGTGGCGTTGTTGTTTTACGGCTACGCCACCGGCGTGTTCTCCCGCCGCAAGCTGGCACAGGCGACGTACGACTCGATCGCGTTTCGCTACCTCTGCGCCAACACCCACCCCGACCACCGCTCATCGCTCAGGCGATGGGGTTGGTCAAACTCGGCACGGTCAGTCTGGACGGCACCAAGATGAAAGGCCAACGCCAGTAAGCACCAGGCGTTGAGCTGGGAGCATGCCAACCGCCTGGAGGAACAGCCAGGGCGAGGTCACTGAGCTGATGCGCCTCGCCGAGCAGGCCGACAACCCACCGCTGCCGGAGCAGCTCGATATCCCGCTGGAGCTGAAGCGGCGCGCGCAACGCCTGGCCGTCATCGTCACGGCTAAGGAAGAAATCGAGGCCCGTGCGCAAGCGCGCTTCGCGGCCGAGCAAGCCGAGTACGAGCGCAAGCTCGCCGCGCGCCAAGCGCGGGCCGAGCGCACCGGCAAGCCGCCGGGCGGCAAGCCGCCCAAGGCGCCCGAGCCGGGCCCCGGGCCCAAGGTTCAGGTCAGCCTCACCGATGTCGAGTCGCGCATCATGCCTACCGCCGGCGGCGGCTTCGAGCAGGCCTACCACGCCCAGGCCGGCGTCGATACCGAGACGCATCTGATCGTCGCGCCGCACGTCACCGATCACCCCAACGACCAGCAGGAGGTCGCCCCGGCCCTGGAGCGTCTCACGGCCCTGCCCGAGGTCCTCGGCACGGTCGAAGCCCTGCTCGCCGACACCGGCTATCACAGCGAAGCGAACCTCAATCACTGCGCGACCGCCGGCATCGACCCCTATATCCCCCAAGGGCGCCAGCGGCACAACCCGCCCCTGGCCGAGCGGCTCGCCGACGACCCGCCCGCCCCCGAGAGTCAGATGACACCGGCCGAGGCCAATGCCCATCGGCTGCGCACCCGCGCCGGCAAGGCCCGCCACGCTCAGCGCAAGGCCACGGTCGAGACCGTCTTCGGCATCATCAAGCAGGTGCAGGGCTTCCGCCAATTCCTGCTGCGCGGCCTCGCGGCGGTGCAGGGCGAGTGGGCGTTGGTGTGTCTGGGATGGAACCTGAAGCGCCTTTTTGCGCTTAAAGGATAGGAAAAGCGGCAAGATAACTCATTGTTATGGAAAAAAGGCCCATTTTCGTGCTTGTGAGCCCCATCAAGCCTGTCATTTTTACCACAACCGGCCGCAGGCGCTGGATGCGAACCTTAAGTCGGACAGGCTCCTAGCGCGCCGGAGCCAAAATGAGAATTGCTGGGCGCCGAGAACCCTACTTGCAGGATTTAGGATATATTGTTCACCATTGGCTACTTAATCCCTACTCAACCTCCCCAACGCCTGAAATATACGTCTTCCATCCATGTTCAGCCTTGGCTTTGGCCGCAAGAAGGCGCCGCTCCTGGGATTGGATATCGGCTCGACCGCCGTCAAGCTGATCGAACTCTCCCAAGCCGGGGCCGGTTCCGCCCACACCTACCAGGTGGAAAGCTGCGCGCTCGAACCCTTACCGCCCGGCGCCATCGCCGAGAGAAAGATCGCCGACCCCCAGTTGGTGGGCGAGGCCATCCGCAAGGCGGTCGCCCGCTCCGGGAGCCGCGCCAAGGCCGCCGCCGTCGCCATGCCCGGTGCCGCCGCCATCACCAAGGTCATCACCTTGCCCGCCGGTCTCGTCGACGAGGAGATGGAAAATCAAATCACGATGGACGCGGACCAATATATCCCTTACCCCCTGGAAGAAGTCGATATCGATTTTACCGTGCTGGGCCCCGCGGTTACCCCGGGTGAAGTGGATGTGCTGCTCGCCGCGGCCCGGCACGAAATCGCCATCAACCTGATCATTGCCCTGGAAATCGCGGGTCTCAAGGCGAGCATTATCGATGTGGAGCCCTACGCCCTCGAGAACGCCTGTATTCTGGCCCTCGGTGCCCAAGGCCAGGGCCAGACCATCGCTATCGCCGACATCGGCGCGGACGCCATGCGCATTCAGGTGATGCGCCAGGGCCGCACCCTCTTTACCCGCGAGCAAGGCTTTGCCGCCGCCCAGTTGTTCGAGGAAGTTCAGCACCGCTATGACCTGACCCCCGAGGAGGCCCGGCGCCGCGTCATCGAGAAGGATCTGCCCGCGTCCTTTGCCAGCGAGGTGCGTGACCCCTTTTCGGCCGCCCTGGCCCAACAAATCGGCCGGGCCCTGCAGTTCTTTTATTCCTCCACCGCCTCCAGGTCGGCGGATCAGATTCTCCTCGCCGGGGGCGTGGCCGGACTCCCTGGTCTCGATCGGGTGATCGGGGAGAGCCTGGGGATCACGGCCTACATCGCCAACCCCTTTATCCATATGACGCTGGGGCCCAAGGTTGGGATCCAGTTGATCCACCGCCAGGGTCCCGCTCTGGCCGTCGCCGTTGGCCTGGCCTTGCGCGGGTTCGACTAGATGGTGCGCCTCAACCTCCTGCCTTGGCGCGAGGCCAGGCGGCAACACCAAAAACGTCTCTTTGTCATCCATGGCATGATCGCCATGCTGGTCACCCTGGGTGCCACCATGGCCAGTTATTTTGTCATCGACGGCCTGATCCTGGCCCAGGAGTCCCGCAATGCCTTCCTGACTGCCGAGATCACCAAGCTTGACAGTAAGATAAAAGAGATCAAGGAGATCGAAAAGAAAAAGGCGGACCTGCTCGCGCGAAGGGATATCATCCAGGAGTTGCAGTACATCCGGCCGGAGGTGGTGCATCTCTTCGACGAGATCGTCACCGCCATCCCTGACGGCGTCTTCCTTACCGGGATCAAGCAGAGTGGTCGCAATGTGGTACTGGAGGGTCGCGCCCAATCCTACGGTCGTATCTCGGATCTGATGCGCAACATCAAGGCATCGGCCTGGATCACCAACCCCACCCTCACCATCATCAAGGATCAGGATAAATCGGATAGGGGTCTGAGCCAATTCGAGTTGCAGTTCCAGCAGCAACGGCCGCCGGCGCCGAAACCGGAGGAGGACAAGGCCCCGGCCTGAAGGCTGGCACGGACCTTGGCCCATCATGGATCTCAACCAACTCAAGGAGCTGGATCTCGGCAACATCGGCGATTGGCCGGTGGTAGCCAAGGCTGTCCTCGTCGTCTTTCTGTGTGGTGTCGTGGCGGGAGGTTGGTACTGGTTCATCACTTTGGATCAATTAGATAACCTGACCCGGGTCGAGGCACGGGAAACCGAACTCAGGGCGAGTTTCGAGACCAAGCAACGCTTAGCGGCCAATCTGGAGATCCATCAGGAACAGTTGGTCCAAATCGAAGAGTTTTTGACTGACCTGCTCAGGCAACTACCCGGCAGCGCCGAGATCGCGGCCCTCTTGGTGGATGTCTCCCAGACCGGGCTGGCGGCGGGGCTGGAATTCGACCTGTTCCGACCAGCCGGGGAGGTTTCCAAGAGTTTCTACGCCGAACTGCCCATTCAGGTGGAGGTGACCGGCACCTATCACGACCTGGGCCGATTCGTCAGTGGCCTCGCGGCCTTGCCGCGGATCGTCACCGTCCAGGATGTCGTCATCTCCTCCCTGGAAAAGGATGTCCGCGGTGCCACGACGGCCAGCAAGCTGCGCATGCACGCCACGGTCAAGACCTACCGCTACATCGAGGACGAGGAGACCAAAAAGGGTCAGGGGACCAAGAAGGGCGGCAAGGCGGGGCCGCCGGGAAAAGCTAAGCCATGAGCCCCGGGGCACGGATGGCCTTGCACTCCGTCCTGAGCGTCGCGGCGCTGGGGCTGGCCAGTTGCGGTAATCCCGATCTGACCGATCTGGAAGACTACGCCAACCAGATCCTGCTGCGACGGCCACCGCCGATCGCCCCCCTGCCGGATTACGTCTTGGTCGAAGGCTTTCCTTACGATCCGGGTCAGCGCCGCGACCCCTTCCTCATGGATAAGGAGACGGCCGCCATTAGCACCCCGGAGCCCCCGGACTCCGGTGGCATGGCCCCGGACCCCAATCGGCCTCGGGAGAATTTGGAGCGATTTGCCCTCGATAGCTTGCTCATGCAGGGCATCTTGCAGCAGGATGGCGGCATCTGGGGCCTGGTCTTGGCCCGGGAGGACAAGACGCTCCATCGCGTAGCGGTCGGCAGTTATCTGGGCCAGAATCATGGCCGGGTCATCCGGATCACGGAGCAGAGGATCGACCTCATTGAACTGATCCAGGATGGCGCGGGGCGCTGGATGGAGCGCGAGGCATCCCTGGCCCTGACTCAGGACGGGAAGCGGGTAAAATAGGCGGCCCCAGGGCACGGAACATAGATGCAGTTGCTGTCACTCATGAGGAGCCGGCGATCAGGGCCCACCCCGGCCAGGGGTGTGGTTGCGCGCCTGACTGGGCACTGGCTCCTGATCATGAGCCTGGCCTGGCCGGCCAGCGGCCTGGCGGCCGCCCTCAAGGACGTGGAATTCGCCTCCCTGCCCGGCAACCAGGTCCGCATCGAGTTGGTGCTCACCGAGGCCGTCGCCGCCCCCCGGGACTTCTCCACCGAGTCGCCGGCGCGCATCGTCCTCGATCTCCCCGGGGTCACCAGTGAATTGCCACGCAAAAACGTGGCGATCGACGTGGGGCCGGTCCAGAGCCTGATGGCCCTGGATGCCGAGGGCCGCACCCGGGTCGTCGTCAATCTCGCCACTTCCGTGCCCTATCGGGTCGAAAGCCGGGGTGATCGGATCAGCATCGCCATCAACGAATCCGTCACCGCGTCCCTGGCCGTCCCCTCAGCCTCCGTCCAGCCCAGCTCGCGGCCCAGCGCGGTCGCGGGCCGCGAACTGCGGGGTATCGACTTCCAGCGGGGCCCGGCCGGGGAGGGCCGGGTCCTGGTGAAACTGCCCAGGCCGGATAGCCGCGCCACCGTCGCGGAGCAGGGGGGCAAGGTGGTCGTCGAGGTCCTGGATACCTCCTTGCCGGCGCGTCTGCGCCGCCGGCTGGACGTGGTGGATTTCGGCACCCCCGTCGTCGCCGTTGAGTCCCGCCCCCAGGGGCGCGACGTCGCCATCACCATCCAGCCCACCAAGGATTACGAATATCTGGCCTATCAGGTTAACGAACTCTTTACGATTGAATTCCGCACCCTCACCCAGGAGCAGCAGGATCGGAAAAAGCGGGACCAGATCACCTTCAGTGGCGATCGGTTAACCCTCAATTTCCAGGACATCGAGGTCCGCGCCGTGCTGCAGCTCTTGGCGGACTTTACCGGGCTCAACCTGGTCGCCAGCGATTCCGTCAAGGGCAATGTCACTCTGCGCCTCAAGAACGTGCCCTGGGATCAGGCCTTGGATATCATCCTCCAGTCCAAGGGCTTGACCATGCGCCAGAAGGGTAATGTCATCATGATTGGCCCCACCGAGGAGGTCATGGCCCGCGAGGAGCAGGAGTTGGCGGCGACGCAAAAGATCGAAGATTTGGTCCCCCTGCGGACCGAGCATATCCAGATCAATTACGCCAAGGCCACCGAGATCGCCAAGTTATTGGAGACCCAGCAGGTAACCAAGGGCACGGTTGGCTTCCAGCAGGGCGAGGTCCAGGGGGAAAGGGACGAGTCCCAGGTGCGGGGACTCCTCTCCAGCCGAGGCAGCGTCACCGCCGATGAGCGCACCAACACCCTCCTGGTCCAGGACACGGCGGATAAACTTGAACAGATTCGCCTGCTCGTCGCCCGCCTGGATGTGCCCATGCGCCAGGTCATGATCGAATCACGCGTCGTCATCGCCTCCGATAATTTCGCCCGGGAACTGGGTGTGCGTTTCGGCGCCAATCGTCTCCAGGTCAACGAGAACAAGGGGGATTTCAATGAAATTTATGGTGGCCGCCCGGGTACCCTGGTGGGTGACGATTATTGGGGGACCACCGTCGATGACACGGTGCCCCTGATGGTCGATTTACCCGCCGCCAATCCTACCAGCGCGATCAACTTCCTCATCGGCAAGATTGGCAGCTATCTGCTACAGCTCGAACTTTCCGCCATGCAACAGGAAGGGCGGGGGGAGATCATCTCGAATCCCCGGGTCATTACCTCCGATAAGCAGAAGGCCGAGATCGAGGTGGGCCAGCAGGTCCCCGTCGTCACCCCGGGCACCCAAAACGACCCGCCCACCGTCAAGTATCAGGATGCCACCCTCAAGCTGACCGTGACCCCCCACATCACCCCCGACAATCGCATCCTCATGGCCTTGAGGGTGACCAAGAACGAGGCCGACGAGGCCTTGAAAGTCGAAGGTAATCCCTACATCAATAAAAGGGCCGTCGAAACCAATGTCCTCGTCGATAATGGCGAGACAGTCGTTCTGGGCGGCGTCTTCGAGCGTTCCCGGTTCACGAGCAAAGAGCAGGTACCCTGGCTTGGCAACCTGCCGATCGTTGGTAATCTGTTTAAGAATGATTCTCGCAAGGAAACCAACAATGAATTGCTCATCTTCGTTACCCCCAGAATTCTCCAGCCGGAGTTAAAATCGCGTTGAAACCGGGCTGTCATTCATCCCTAACTCCCCACGCGCCGTCCTAATCCGATAAAGCATGCGTCCATGAAGCGGTTAAACAACATCTTTCTCATCGGCCCCATGGGGGCCGGCAAATCCACCATCGGCCGCCAGCTCGCCGAGGCCCTCTCATTCCGATTCGAGGACAGCGATCACGAGATCCAGCGCCGAACCGGGGTGGACATCTCTACTATCTTTGAATACGAGGGCGAGGAGGGCTTTCGCAACCGCGAGCAGCAGGCCATCGCCGACCTGACCAACCAGGAAGGCATCGTCCTGGCCACCGGCGGCGGCGCTATCCTACGGGAGGTCAGCCGCCAGAATCTGGCGGCCCGGGGCGTGGTGATCTATCTTCACTGTAGCCCCGAGCAGCAATTTTCCCGCACCAATCGCGACCGCAATCGGCCCCTGCTCCAGACGGAAGACCCGCTCGAACGGCTGCGTCAACTCATGGACGAGCGCGAACCCCTCTACCGTCAGGTCGCCGACCTGGTCGTCTCCACCGAAAAGCGCGGCACCGCCTCCGTCGTCAAGGAGATCCGCCGCCGCCTCGAGACGGAATTGTCATGACCCGCAGCCTCCAGGTCGCCCTCGGCGACCGCTCCTATCCCATCCACATTGGCCAGCGATTGTTGGCCGATCCGCGCTGGTATCAGCGCCATATCCGTGGCCGCCAGGTGATGATCGTCACCAACGAGACGGTCGCCCCCCTCTATCTGGCCCAGGTCACCCTGGCCCTGGCGGGCTATCAGGTGGCGCAAGTCATCCTCCCGGATGGCGAGCAATACAAAACCCTGGAGGTCTGGAACCGCATCTTCGACGGCCTGCTGGCTAACCGCTTCGGCCGGGATTGCACCCTCGTCGCCCTGGGCGGGGGCGTGGTGGGCGACATGGCCGGCTTTGCCGCCGCCTGCTACCAGCGCGGCGTCGCCTTCATCCAGGTCCCCACCACCCTGCTGGCCCAGGTCGATTCCTCCGTTGGCGGCAAGACCGGTGTCAATCACCCCCTCGGCAAGAACATGATCGGGGCCTTCCACCAACCCCGCGCCGTCATCATCGACACCGACACCCTCAACACCCTGCCGGAACGGGAAATCGCCGCCGGGCTGGCCGAGGTCATCAAATACGGCCTCATCCGCGATCCCGAATTCTTTGTCTGGCTGGAGACCCGGATGCCCGCCCTCCTGGCCCGTGACGGCGAGGCCCTGGCCGAGGCCATCAAGCGTTCCTGCCAGAACAAGGCCGAGGTGGTGGCGGACGACGAACGGGAGGCCGGCCAGCGCGCCCTCCTCAACCTCGGCCACACCTTCGGCCACGCCATCGAGACCGGCATGGGCTACGGCACCTGGCTCCATGGCGAGGCCGTCGGCGCCGGCATGTGCCTGGCCGCCGATCTCTCCCATCGCCTCGGCTGGCTTGCCGCCGCCGATCTGGCCCGCGCCCGCGCCCTCATCGCCGCCGCCGGCCTGCCCGTCGCCCCGCCCCCGGAATTGACGCCCCAGGTCTTCCGCGACCTCATGGCCGTCGATAAAAAGGTCCAGGACGGTCGCCTGCGCCTGGTCCTTCTCCAAGGCATCGGCACCAGCCTGGTCACCGGCGATTTTGACCTGGCCAAGCTGGACGAGACCTTGAATCAGGTTTGACAGCGAAAGGAGTGAACGACCATGACCGACGAGAAGACCTACACCCCGGCCGAGATCGGCCAGCATCTGGCGACGGCCTTGCCCCATTGGGACTATGTCGAGGGTTGTCTGCGCCGTCAGTACCGCACCAGCGGTTGGAAGGGTGCCCTCATGGTGGTCAACACCATTGGCCATCTGGCCGAGGCCGCCTGGCATCACCCGGACCTGCGGGTCTCTTATGACCGGGTCATCGTGGACCTGAACACCCACTCGGCTAACGGCATTACCGACAAGGACTTTGAACTGGCCCGCAAGATCGAGGACACGGTGCAGTGGCGACCAGCGGCGGGCAGTGCCCTCGAAGGTACCCCGGACGACCCGTGCTTCCGATATCTCTACTATGACTGAGCAAGGCGCTCGTCATAGTCCGGCCACGTCGGATCACCGCTGTTGCCGAAGAGGTTGCGCTCAGGTTTTGGCCCAGATGCGCACCCGCAATTCTTCGCCCACCAGGGCAAACTCCGGTTCCCGAACATGAGGACAGTACCCCTCATCATCTTGGCCAAGTGAGCAAGCAACTATACTCTCCGCCTTCGCGCATCGCCGCAAGCGGCTGAGTGCCGCCTGATCCAGGCGTCCCTGCGCGTCATACCACTCGTCCAACGAGCGACCTATCCGGGCCCCGTAACGCCCGGCACCCTGAATCCTGCTAGGATGGCCGCCATGCTTCTCCTCGACCCCAAAAACGACTACGTCTTCAAAAAGCTCTTCGCCACGGCGCCGGCCCTGCTGGCGGCCCTGATCAACGCCGTGCGCGGCACCGAACCGTCGGTCACGGTGGTCGCCGTCCTCAACCCCGCATCGAACCCGAGGAGCTCACCGGCAAATACATCGTCCTCGATCTCCTCGCCCAGGATGACCAGGGCCGCCGCTACAACATCGAGATGCAAGTCCGTCGCTACCGCGCCTGGAGCGCCCGCAGCGCCTACTACCTGGCCCGTACCCTCGCCCAGCAACTGGACAGCGGCCACGACTATCACCAGCTCAAGCCCGCCATCGGCATCCACCTGCTCGACTTCGACCTCTTCACCGCCCCCGCCCACCAGCAGCAGGCGACCTGGTGCTTCGAGCTGCGCGATCGCCACCAGCCCACCTTGAAACTGGGCGACGAACTACAATTAAACCTAATCGAACTGCCCAAGGCCGACCGCCTGGGCGCCGGCGAACCGGCCCTGGCGGCCTGGGTCACCTTTCTCGAACACTGGCAGGAGGAGCAGAGAATGCAACAAATTGACTATCCCCCGGTGCAACAAGCCCTAGAGCGTATCCGCGGCCTCAGCGCCGACGCCGAAACCCAGCGCCTGGCCTTCGTGCGCGAGCGCGCCCTGCGCGACCAGCGCAGCGAACTGCATGGCGCCCGGGAGGAAGGACGCGAGGAAGGGCGGGAGGAAGGGCGCGAGGAAGGGCGCGAGGAAGGCATCGCCCAAGGCGAAGCCGCTATCCTCGAACGCCTGCTGCGCCGCCGCTTTGGCCCCGTGAGCGAGGCCACCCGGACCCGCCTGCGCACCGCCACCCCCGCCCAACTCGAAACCTGGGCCGAACGCCTGCTCGATGCACCCGACAGTGACGCGGTCTTCCAGGTGCAATGAGGGGTCCTTAACCGGCTCGCCCCACCGGGAGCTGTCTCGGGACACTTGCAAGACCCCTGCCCCTGACGGTCAATGGCCTCACGCTTGCCCCTGCGACTGGCGCGTAGTCAGTTCCTGTACTATCCTGACGTACTAGCACGGGAGTAAGGACGTGGGCCACCCTGTTTCGGTTCGGTTGGACGAGGACCTGCAGTCAACGCTCGAAGACGCCGCCAAGGCGCGCGGCATCGGCTTGTGCACCTATCTGCGAGAACTTGCCGCCAACGAGGCCAAGCGCCTGCGGCGGGAGCGGATCCGCGATCAAAGCCGGGCGGTTGGCGCTTATGTCGCCGCCTCGCCCGAAGCCCAGCGCTTCTACGACCAGTGGGGCACGCCCACCGCCGAAGGCGATAGTCGATGAGCCTGGCCGCTGGCCCATCATGTCATGACCACATTGAAGCAGCGGGTCAGTCCAACAACGTCGCGCATCGACGGTACTGAGCTGGCCGAGATCCGGCGCCTGATCGGGATCGCCGTTGGCCTGGAGTATGTGATGGCAGATTGGAAATTGGCTATCGACGGTCAGCAATTATTCAGAATCGATCCGCTCAGGTGAAGCACGCATGAACAAGGTCATTGTGGTTGAGCCGCGAGATAACTATGTACTTTTCGTCAAGCTATCCAACGGGAAAGAAGGCGAATTCGATGTGTCCGGGTATTTGAATAAAGGGATATTTAAAGAATTACAGAATGTTAGCTACTTCAAACAGGTACGACCAGCTTTTGGCGGTGTCATCTGGCCTCATGAACAAGACTTCAGCGCCGACACTATCAAAATTGAAATGAGGGGCCTCGAAGAACACTATGCATAATCCGCTAAACTTGCCCAGGACGCGAGCCACCCGCCAACCCCACCGGGCGGAGCGCAGCAGCCCGACAAGCCCCCCTCGACTTCACCGCCACCGCTGACCTGGCCGCCTGGCTGGGCAGGCATTGAGGCCGAAGGCGAGCCCCTCGGCAGCATCTGCCGCAACGGCGCCGGCCAATCCACCCTGCCCGAGGTCCCGAGTTGCGTCTATCAGGACGCGCCCAGGTATTGGCCCAGAGGCGCACCCGCCCATCTTCGCCCACCCGGGCAAACTCCGGTTCCCGACCGGACAGTCGCCGTGTCAGGCGGATGATCAGACGAGGGATGCCGGTGCCGATAGCGCTCATGTGCCCCTTCAGCGCCCTCGCCCTGGTGCCTATGATCGATACCGCCTTCCGGCGATAGGCCTTTCCGCAAAAGGCCCATGAGATCATGGCCTGCGGTACTCTGCTGTTGACCGCCCGGGTTGGCGCCCTGGCGCGGACGCTGGCCGGGCTACCCCCTGCGTGCTTGATACGGCCCAATATGCCGGGTGATTCAAGCTTGGAAACCATGGTCATAGGTAGTAAGGTTTAGCGCTGCGGACCTCTTGATCGTATAACAGGGCGGACTCAAAATTTAAGCGAAATACTTAAACTTAACATGGATAGCATTTATGACTAAGAATGACCCTCTCTATGACTTGATTTTTTTCGGCAATGATCGGCAAGGCCCGGAACGTGAAATAGCCTTTCATCAGCTTGCCCGGGCAATGAAGGTGCCACCTGCTCAAATCGGGGAGGTGCTGAAGGAACGGAATTGCGTCATCATTCGCAACCTGACCGCCGAAAAAGGCCATGAGGCAGTAACCCAGTTACTGGGCATTGGCATTCGCTGTAATCTTCGCCCTGCCTCCAAACCCCTTGTCAGGCTTGAACTCATGCCGTTGGAAACCCCCAAGGCAAACGAGCCCGTGAGGACCTGTCCGGCGTGCGGACATCTTCATCCTGGGGAGGGTGACACCCCCGCACCAACCATCTGCGAGGTTTGCGGCACCGTGTTCGCCAAATATGAACGGGTGGAGAAAGATCGAAAGGAACGCGAACTGATTCGACAGACATTATTGGCGAAAAATCAGCGTCAGCTCGAGAATGCCGAGAAAGAACGGGAAGCGCGCGCGGCGTCAAAACGTCGTAAGACGCTTGAGGAAGAGATTCTTCGTGAGTTGGGTTTGCCGCGTTCGATCTCCACTCGATTCCGCCTGATTAATTCGGTGGTTGCCATCTATTTAGTCGGACTGGCCGTGGGTGTTGTTGCGGGTGTGACCGGCTACAAACTCCTCGGAGGAGGCGATCCCACGTTCAATCAACAAAATACCTTATCCATGGATGCATTGACCGCCAGCCAGGCTGCGGCTGGCCATTACGACCCGGGTGTCCAGGTCCAGATGCAGGTTTTAGCACTCTTCACCACCCAGACTGCCGCTGGCGGGAGGGGGATAACTAAAGTGACCGCTACCGATGCTGTGAAAATTACTCCTGGCCCACTCAGCCACTCAGGGTTGGCATTAAAGGAAGGCTCCGGCACCCTGGAAGATGGGGATGCGCCAACG
Organism: Chromatiaceae bacterium; assembly: GCA_016714645.1. Lineage (NCBI taxonomy): Bacteria > Pseudomonadati > Pseudomonadota > Gammaproteobacteria > Chromatiales > Chromatiaceae > Chromatiaceae bacterium. Next base: position 31,556 of record JADKCI010000006.1, read on the forward strand.
GGTTCCGCTGATAAGTCGATGTTCATGGACAGGCGACTGAGTGAACTTAGAACCGATACCGAATGGAACCTCTTTCTCCTCGGTCGAATGGAGCTTTTGCGGCAGCAGGGTGAATCACAGTCCGCCCTGGCGCTGATCGACTCTCTGAATACCCCGGAAACCCGTTTCAGCCAGGGTGTCCTTATTGCTGAAAGCTTGTTGGGCGACGGACGATCCGTCGAGGCCGGGGAGATATACCAGCGCCTGACCGCTGATGCGAAGCGTCAACCAGACCAGGATGGCAAGCGGATCGCAGCGCTTAGTGACCTCGCCCGACATCTGCACGGCGCGGGCCGGACTATTGAGGCGGAGGTCCTATTACAGCAGGCTCAGTCCATCCTGGGCACCCTTCAAGACCCTGCGGACAAGGTCCTGGCGGAAAGTGAGATCGCCGCCCTGTTGAGTCACTTTGGCCGCCTTCAGCAGGGGCAGACTGCATTCAATAGGGCCACCTCGGGTTTGGCACAAATCCCGGACCTGAAGCGGCGCTTATCCACTATTGTCCTTTTGGCCCAGACCTATGCCAAGGCAGGCTATCGGGCATCGGCCTTAAGCCTATTGGAGACGGTATCGGACCGGATTGATACGGTTCAGGATCAACCAGGCCGGGTGGCGCTTCTGGAGAAGATCGCCCAAGCCTATCAGCAACTAGGGGATTTATGGGGAGCGGAGGGCGCGGCTGCCCGTATTGCAGACCCGGCCAGCCGCGATGAGGCGATCTATCGGCTATTTAAGGAGGAACTGGCCGCCGGCCGTCTGGCGAACGCCATGGAACTCACCGAGCGCTTGAAGCAGCCCGCTTTCCGAACGCTGGCGTTTGCTTTACTCGGTCTGCGCCAACAAAACCACCGCGACTACCAAGCCTTGGCCCAGCACTCGGGTGAAAGGGCGCTACTGGCTCTGGAGTCGATAGCGCATCCAGGGGAGAAAGCCGCGATCAGCGCCGAACTAGGACGTTACTCAGCCCGTCAAGAACAACAGGCCACCGCGGATCAGCTTTTTGCCCAGGCCCTACAGTTCGCGGAGGAGGAAGCCTCGGTGGCTGAGCGCGATCGCATCCTCGCCATAATCGCCACCAATGAGGCTTTGGCCCTGCGCGATACCCCTGCGCGGGAGCAGGTTGCAAAAATCGCGGACGCCCAATTACGCGCGGACTTGACGGAGGAACTTGACCGAATCGAGTCCACCGCCAGGACGGCGGGTCTCTAGTGGCCCCCCGGATGAACCATCGGTTTGTGTCGTCGCCCTGACCTCATCCGGGATCAAGGGCTGCAACTCGTAAGGGTTGTATCTTCGCCACCCTCGATTCTGACACGGCCAGGCTGGCTGATAACGATGATGCGGGCCTTCCCCTTATCCGTTGCGAAGACGTTAATACGATCATCGCAAAATATCACCCGTCCGGAAACACGCACAACCCCCGAACTATCATAGAAAATACGATTCTGTACTGGCGAATTGCCCCGAATGGTGATCTCCCCTGATATGGCGTCTTGCGTCCGGACAAGACCACCATCGGTGAAAATGATCCAGCCCTGCTCCCAACCGCCGGTCGTGGTGCAAGTAGCCTGATCGCTGCTTTTGCATAGGGTGACGCGCCCCCGGCGCTTTACCGCCTCGCTGCGGGCCAGATTCAGATCGGCGACAAAGTTGTTCACCTGGGTCGTTAGGCGATTGGACTGGATAAACTCCCGAAAGCTCGGTATCGCCAGGGTCGCCAGGATGGCGGCTACCCCCAGGGTAATCAGGAGTTCGAGCAGGGTGAAACCGGTTGCCCAACCGGGGCGCGCCTGCCGGCCTTCCGGGCGGGCCGATCCTTGCCCGCCCCCAGGGGAATCGACGCCTGGGGTAGGCACCGCAACCTTGTCTAGCGTCCGCGATAGCATGGTTGAGATCTCGGTCAGTCGGGACCGCGCCGGTGCAGGGTGGAGGCGGCGTGGGGTTTCTGGTTCACACCTTCACCGCCAGCATTGGCCGACGGTGCCCTCGGTAACGCCGCGGGTGCCCAGTTGGTTGAGGGTGAGCGTTTTTCCGCATTTACTGTCACTGCTGGCCTGGCTACCCCTTGGTTCCGCCTCGAGGGTGAAGGAAGTGGCGGTTGGGTCTGGCAATGAAAATTGGTAATGGCCCGCGCCTTGATTCAGATTGCTTTCGCATTCGCCCGTTGGCAAGGTGGCCCCGACGTAGGTCAGGTTCAGGGTGTAGTAGCGCTCCATGAAGAGGGCGTATTCACCGAGACAGCCTTGAGCTAGTTTCCGGCGGGTATCGATCACGTGCTGGACATAAGAGGGATAGGCAATACTGGCCAGTATGCCGACGATGGCCACCACCACCATCAATTCGATGAGCGTCAGGCCGCGCAGCCGGTTCATGTCAGTTACTCATCAATTCATGCCATTCGATCCGCTCGGTCTCCCCTGGGGGGAAGGGGTTGCGGACGGGTAAGGTATGGACATTTCCCTCATGGGTCTGCACGATCATCTTGTCACCCACAAAGACCGGAATGCTGGGGATGCCACCAAGGTTGATACCGCTACCCGCGATACCATTGAGCCAATCCTCGCCGTCCATGTCTCCGTCACCGTTGTAATCAAAAAAGTCCTCCCCAAGTCGGGCGCCGGTGAAGGGATCGATCGCCATGATGAAGCCATTGCCCTCGGGATTACAGATGTCGCCCACCGGGATCAGGGTAAGGCCAATCAGGATGTTTCCGTAGATCTGATTGGGCAAGATCATGCGTTCACCCTGAGCATCGTCGCCAACGATCAGGTCCAGGTACCAGCCGCGTTGGTTGACCAGGTCAGCGGCCTCTCCCGCGCTGATGGTGCGGGCCTTTGCCGTGCCGACGGCGCCCTCCGCCAGGATGCTGCGCTGGACCAGGTTGCCACGCCCGCTAATCACCGTCCCGTCATCGATGAGGCCATACCAGGTTTGTACTTGGCGGCTGGCCGGATCGCCCACGCTCAAAAACCGGCCGGTACCGAAGAAGACCCAGGTCTTGCCGGTATCGGGGTCCTTGCTGACCCTCACGCCGGTGGTAATGGGCTGTCTGGTCCCACTCCCATCTCTTGCCTGAAACAGTTTGGCGACAGAGTTATTCACCAAGTCGAAGCGCCAGATATTCCCTTGCAAATCACCGGCATAGGCTCGCTCGAAACTGCCGTCATTGTTGGCGTCCCAGAGATAGGCTGCCGCCAACCCATTGGGATCATCCGCAGAGCCCGTGGCGGTACCGATGGTCGTCACGCCGGCGGTGGCAAGATTGACGGTTAAGAGCGCCGCCTGGTGGTTGGCGCTGTTGTAGCCGTTACCGACCGCCGCTGCCCAAGTACCATTGGGCAGCCTGCCAATCTGGGGTTTACCCAGATTCTGACCCAGGGTGGCTGGGCTGATCTCCCATAACATCTGGCTGGCGCCAACGCTGGCAGGATTGGTCACATCAATGGCATAGAGGGTCTTGCCACCCCTCCCCAGGCTCCCGACCAGGATGGTTTTCCAGGCGTTATTCACGTAAGCATCCGCCACGCCTAACTCACCATCGGCGAAGTAACGATGACTGTAATCCGGGTCGGCGAGCGTTGCCAGATCGGTATTGATCAAGGCCGCTGGCAGGTACGCGAACGCTTCGCTGCCATCCCCGGCGTTGAAGCCATGCAGCATGCCGTCATTGGCGCCAACGTAAATCATGCTGGCACGCCCTTGCTGAGCGAGGGCGAAATCATCATGGACGGAGGCGCCGGGAAAGGTGCGTCTCTTGAACAAGTTGGCAAAGGGCGCGCCGATATAGACAGGATTCGAATTGACGATGTCCCCGAGAGGGCTGTTGCGGGTCCGCAGGGTGCCATTGTTGGCGACCTCCAGGCTCTGGTCCCCACGCAGATAGTTGAGGACGGTTTCCGTGCCGAGGGCGGTCCTTTGGGCAGCGTTGAGATTGGCCCAGGTAAAATCCGTGGCCGTGCCATCGACCCGGGTAAAAATATGCCGATCTCCGAAGGTGGGTAGGTTTGCCGAGGCGAGCCAGGCGGCGGTATCACTGGCGTTGCCATCGCTGTCGAGTGTGTAGGCGGCTAATTCCCCCGCCCACACCACCGAGCGGAAGGTCGCCTTGAAAATGGATGCCCCCTCCACCAGGGTGGTGCTATCGATGGCGAGACCGGTGCCGGAGGAGAGGCGGGAGGCGATCGTGGCCAGGGACTGCTTGAGACCCTCGGTGAACTCCCGCGAGCTTTTCGCCGAGAAGAAGAGGCCATGACTGTTCACGGCGGCATGGAGCAGATCGTCGATTTTGGATGGGTTCGAGGAGGTATCAGCCGCGCTCGGACTCAAGGGGTTCGGCCAGTTGATGGCTGTGCCGGCAGTAATCGCCTCGAAAGCGTCCTCCTTGGCGATAGTACCGTCGACGCCGAGCCCGATGCCGATAGTGACCATGTGCTGCCAGAAGGCGGGGTCGGTTTCGGACACCGTGATATTGTTGGTCAGGCTGGGGCGCAGGTCCCGCTTCCAGTAATACATGGCCACGTCCGCTAGGGTATCCAAATAGTTATCCGAGAAGGTGCTGGTGGCGGTGTAGGTATAACTTTGGCTTTTCGGTCCCGTGATCTGACTGCCACTGGTGCCGTCATTGTTGGCTCGGGCCCCGCTGGTGGTGGCCCGATAAGCAGTCCCTCCCGTCCAATAACCATCCGTCATGAGGATGGTGAAGCAGGGCCGGCAGGAATATTCCAGGCTGGCTGCGTCCGCCGGGTCGAGCCGCCACGGTTCAGCGGATTCATAATAGAGCCCAACATTATTCAGTGCCCGCCTTAGCGGGGTATAAAAGTAGGTTGAGGTTGCTGGCGTGGTACTGAATAGCCAGGAATAGAAATTGGATCGCAGGCTCGAATAAGGACGCACCCCGGATATCAGGGTGGAATAGCTGCTACTGTATGGGTAATTGATGCTGCCATAACCTACGCGGTAGTGGTCGGGAATGCCGTCAAACGCCAGGCTGGTGCCAGCCCGGGCGGTATAGAGCCGGGTACGATAATACGAATACCAATTGGCGACGTTTGCATATTCATCGGTTGCGGCAATTACCTTTTCATAATCACTATTATTAGTGCTGCCTGGCGTCCGACCAGATATGAGTCGGTAATAACTGAATGCCTCTGCAAGTGTCAGGCGCTTATAACCATTTATCGGCGCATGGGAGGTTGCTGTATTGCATCCCGAGTAGGTGTAGTTGGGGTTTGAGCCACTCCGGGTGGTGCAAACCCATCCTGATGTCTGAGTTGATTTGGAGGACCAGGTTGCAGGAATCCAATTGGAAAGATCGGTAACAGCGTTGTCCCTAGTAGAGACATAGCCATTCCGCCAGGCGGCGGTAAAGCTACTGGTCCCAAGGGTGTTGCCGCTCGCATTGACGGGGACCGTGTAGGTGAAGCTGGGGTTGTAGTAAATTTTATTGAAGTCTGGCGACTGGCAGCGTGCCGTTACGCTACTCCTCAATTTCCCAGTGCTTAATAGGATGACGTTGTTGGCATCGCCACCCGTGCCATCACTGCAATCCGAGGTATCTGGCAAATCATCCCGATCCATCGATCCCGAATCGTCGAGAAGAAAAAAAATATTCGGTGCCAGCGGCTCGGCAACAATGAGCGGGCTGGTTGCGATCTCCACCGCGGCCAGGGCGGCACCGGCCATAAGCAGCAGGCTCGTAGCAAAGCCTGCCCCCAGGAGGTGTGATCTTTGAGCGTATAGCTTAGGCATGATGACGATCCTCAATCTGGCCGGCGTCTGACCATGACTTGTAGCGTCACGGCCGCCCGACCATCGACTGGCGCGCTGCGCGCCGTGATTCGAAAGAACAGGGGTGCCAGGTAACCCCAGCAGCGACTGCCATACTGATTGGCATCCGCGCCGCCAACACATTCGGCCTCTGCGCCCCAGAGGGGTCCTTCGCCCATCCGTTCGATGTAATACTGGGGGGGTGAATCATCGACAAGGGGACCCAGGGCAGTGGTGGCGGCATGCCAATCCGTGGCACAGTCCTCATTTGGCGGGGGAGGTAACGAACAGGCTTTGTCCGAGCAGTCGCAATCGAAGGCAGCCGCATTGGCTTGGATGGCATTCTCTGCTTCTCGTAACGCCGTTTCAGCGGCCTGGAAGGCCAGTTCCCGGTCGTAAAGATTGCCGCTCATGCGCTCCTGGAGTAGGGTGCCGCGCAAAGAGGCGACTGCCAGCAGGGTGACGATCACCAGCACGATCAGGGTGATTATCAGCGCCGCCCCGCCTTCATGACCAGGCTTATGGGAAGATGATTGGGCCATTAGAGAGGTATCCGATTGCGCAAGGCGATCACCTGGAGCAACCTCGGTGTTGGGGGGGTATCTTCACCCGCGCCGGGTTGGGGCGGTTCCATGTCCAAGGTGAGGCGGACGGCGACGACATCTCCCCACACGTTAGCCAATTGCTCATAGGCGGTGCCATCTCTGGACAGATATTCGATCTGAAGGTCCGCAACCCCATCAATAACGGGTCTGCCAGGATTGCGATAAAGCGATCGGCCAGCAGGCGTATTACAAGGTTTATCGGGTAAACCGTTACAACCCAGATACCACAGAACCTGGGAGGCTTCGCTAATCAGGCTATTTTGCGGATAGTCATCACAGTTCAGGGTTGCGGGGTCATAATTAACCGTGCTAGCGCTGCTATCCGTTTTTACAAAGAGGGTCGCGTCGTCAAAATCGCAAATAATCAAGTTTGAACCAGAGTCAAATCCATGGGCGGTCACGCCTGGAGGATAATTCAGGGTGAATGCCGGGCTGGTGCAACTTAACACGGAGAATACGGCACCAAGGGTACCGGTGACCCGCAAGGCATCGGTGCCCGCCACCCGGTCCGCATCCCCGGTGCCAAAAGCGACTTCATCGGGTATCTCGCTGTTTGGATCGCCCGAGTAGCCCTTGATACCGTCATCGTCCCCCCAAACCAAGTCGTCCCCCCAAACTAAGTCGCTGTCTCCAGTGTTGATCGTATAGGTGGAATCCCGCTTCCGACAGGGCGTACCATCCGCTTGGCGGATGTCTTGGGTGATGAGATCGGAGACGAAGCGGGCCTTCTCCTGATAGAGACTGAGATCTTCGGATCTGCCGTAGGTCTGCTTGTTTGCCAGGAAGACGCTCAGGACACCCACGATGATGAGTAGGCCCAGCACCATCGCAACCATCAACTCGATCAGCGTGAACCCGGGGTGCCCTCGGAGCGGAACCTGATCGAAATGAAGGGCCCGCCTGTTCATAATTGCACCTGGGTCGTCAGGGTTCGGGTCTCGCAATTGTCTTGATCGATCCCTCGGCAATCATCCCAGCGGATGTCGATCTTGAATAACCCGTCTTCGCAAGTGACTGCGTCACCGCAAGTGTCTTCATCGTCACAGCAAACGACGCCACCACAGACGCCAGCGCCCATGACGCCACGTACGCCATTATCTTCATCGCGAAGCGCCATGGCATCCAACCAGGCGCGCAGGTCATTGGTAGCCAGGGTGCCAGCCGCAGGATGTTCGCAGCCGGTTTCAGGTAGTGCCAAGGCGTAGTCGCCAGCCAGGGCCGCCTCTCGATTTGCGCGCAGGCTATCGATGATGGAATAGCTCAATATGACGGCCATGCTGCGGTCGGCGGCACTGGTATTGTTGCGCAAGGCGAGAACCTGCATGGCCGCCACACCCAAGAGCCCAACCGATAATACCGTGAGTGCCACCAGAACCTCGATCAAGCCGACGCCCTCCAGCCGGTTTCTTCGGGCGATCTGGTCCGGGGGGGCTGCGACAACTGGCGGTTTTCTATCCATTTAGCGATTGGGTCAGTGTCTTTGATGGCCAAAATGCCGGGTCAGCATAGGAAAGGACTGTGAGGTCTAAACCAGTAACCCCATATCCAAGTATAGACCTAGTCTTAGGACACGGATTCCTCATCAGATGTATTCGTGACGGATGTCGCAGCCGTCCTCGCCGACCAGGTAGTCATCGACGCCGAGGCGTGGTTAGTTAGCAGGATGGGCCATGGTAATCGGTACCCCCAGACCTTGATAAAGAGAAAACCCGAATCCGCTACCTCCACAGACGGTAATCCCGAGGGGCGATAGCGTTCACCAGGGCCTCGCCCCAGGCCATGCGGTCATAAAGGGCCATATCCTCCTGGCGAAAACCCAGCTCTCGCGCGGGATGGCGAAGATTGCGCTCGCATTCTGTTTGTCGCGGCCCGCCACGGGAAGGTGGGGAGATCCGTGGCAGGGTACCTTGTCTTACCCACGGCAGGCGATGCGCCGTGATGGACCTGGCCAGCGCCAGGGATGGGGCAGCGCTAGCAAGCTGCTCACCGCTTGAGGGTAGCGGGAGTCAAGCGCCTTGCCCCCCCGAATGGCCGCCCTCCCGCGCCGCCAACTCCGCTAAACTTGCCCCCATGAATCCCCACACCCTCATCATCGAGCCCGGCCTGGCCGAGCGCCACTACTGGCGCGACCTCTGGCGCTACCGCGAACTCTTCTACGTCCTCGCCTGGCGCGACCTGACCGTCCGCTACAAACAGACTCTCATCGGCCTGGCCTGGGCTCTGCTGCGGCCTTTCCTGACCCTGGTCGTCTTCACCCTCGTCTTCGGCACCCTCGCCCAGATGCCCAGCGCCGGCACCGCGCCCTACGCCCTCATGGTCTTCGCCGGCCTGCTGCCCTGGCAATTCTTCGCCACCGCCCTGACCGAGTCCTCCAACAGCCTGATCGGCAACGCCAACCTCATCAGCAAGGTTTATTTCCCCCGGCTCATCATCCCCGCCGCCACCCTCGTGGTCGCCTTGGTCGATTTTTTCATCAGCCTCGCCATCCTCGTCCTGGTGATGGTCTGGTACCAGTACCTGCCCGGCTGGCACATCCTCACCCTACCGGTCTTCATCCTCATGGCCATCCTCGCCAGCCTGGGACCGGGGCTCTGGATCACCGCCCTCAACGTCAAATACCGCGACTTCCGCTACGTCATCCCCTTCATCGTCACCCTGGGACTCTACATCTCCCCGGTCGGCTTCAGCTCCGCCGTCATCCCCGACCAGTGGCGGCTGCTCTACGCCCTCAACCCCATGGTCGGCGTCATTGATGGCTTCCGCTGGGCCATCCTCGGCGGCGAGGCCCGCCTCTACTGGCCCGGCTTCCTCCTGAGTTGGGGCCTCATCGCCGGCTTCCTCTGGCTCGGTATTCGTCAGTTCCGCCGCCTGGAAAAGAGCTTTGCCGATCTCATTTGACCACCCACCGCTTTAACCCTGGCCAGGACCCACGGCGAGGACGACGACAGCCCCGGGCAGGCGGTATTCCCCCACCCCGCCGTGCCCGCCGGCATGGCCCGCCATTCCCCGTAACTCTCCGCCTCCTCCACAGAGCACCCGGCCGGGAAGTTCACGATAAGCGCCGCCTTGACCTCGTCGCCCCGGCTGCCGCGCGAGATGGCCCACACCGGTAACGGCTGACAAACGATACAAGAGCCAGCGGCCTGCGTTATGCTTTGTCCATGTCCGACACCGCCATCATCGTCGAAAACCTCGGCAAGTCTTACCTCGTCGGCCATCAAGCCGCCCAGGCGGAGCGCTACACCGCCCTGCGCGACGTAGTCGCCCGCAACGTCCGCACTCTGGCGCGCAAGACCCGCGACATGCTCCACGGCCGCCCCATCGTCCAAGGCGACGAGGTGGAGGAGTTTTGGGCGCTCAAGGATGTCTCCTTCGAGGTTAAGCAAGGTGAGACCCTCGGCATCATTGGCCGCAACGGCGCCGGCAAATCCACCCTGCTCAAGGTCCTGAGCCGCATCACCGAGCCCACCCAGGGCCGCATCACCCTGAACGGCCGCGTGGCCAGCCTCCTGGAGGTTGGGACTGGCTTTCATCCGGAACTGACCGGACGGGAGAACATCTTTCTCAATGGGGCCATCCTCGGCATGACGCGCCGCGAGATCCAGCGCAAATTCGACGAGATCGTCGCCTTTGCCGAAGTGGAGCAATTTCTCGATACCCCGGTTAAACGCTATTCATCGGGCATGTACGTCCGCCTGGCCTTTGCCGTAGCCGCACATTTGGAGCCGGAGATTCTGGTAGTGGATGAGGTGCTGGCGGTGGGGGATGCAGTATTTCAGAAGAAATGTCTGGGGAAGATGGGCCAAGTGGCGCAGGAAGGACGCACAGTACTCTTCGTTAGTCACAATATGGCGGCTGTATCAAATCTTTGCTCTAAGGGCCTCATTCTAAGTTCAGGAAGCCTCGGACGTAATGGTGATATTCACACTGTGATCCGAACTTATATGGCACAGGTATCGAATCAAGGAAAGTACACCTTATCCGAAAGGAGGGACCGGCAGGGAACGGGAACCGCACGATTCGCGGACGTAATTTTCCTTGATGCGGATCGCAACGAAACACAAACCATAATGTGTGGTGAACCGGTCGGCATCTTAATTACGCTCGCATCTGATAATGACGCTGAGGTCATAAGAGACCCGATCATTTCGATTGGCATAGATAACTCGGCGGGTTATCGCGTGTTGCATCTGAGTAATGAGGCTGTCGGATCCAATTTTTTAACCATCGACATCAATCGCAGTGCTTTCTATTTCCATTTTCGAAAAATGCCTCTAATCCCAGATTCCTACAGTATCACGCTTTTTTTATCTTCTAACAATACTATCATCGACTGGGTCCAACAAGCCGCAGAATTTCGGGTAGAGAGCGGGGACTATCACGGTAGCGGAAAACTCCCGCCACCGAGCCAAGGGGTTTTTCTTGCGGAATATTCAGTTACCGTGTCTGCCAATCATGTTTAAACAGGAAAGAGATTTTCTGAGATCGTTTTCTTCTACATGCGGAAAAAACGACTTGTTTTCCGCTGCCAGGTTTTATGTCCAATGGAAAATATCCCTGCAATCGGGACGATCACCTATCTCTTCAAGAACGCCGTGGATGACCTTCAAGTCCATAGCTTTCCTTCGCAATAAATTGAATCCCCAAACTATAGTTTTTGAGTATGGCGGTGGCGGGTCTACTCTATTCTGCATTGACAGAGGCGCAACCGTTGTAACAGTGGAGCACGATCCCCGATGGCTATCACTTTTGCAAGAAGAGCTTGCTGGCGCCTTTACTCTGGGGAAGTGGCGCGGGATATTGGAGCAACCAACCACGGCCACTGATAACCCAGTCACGGACCCATCGGATCCGGATAGTTACCAATCCTCCGATGGAGAGTTTAAAGGATTATGTTTCAATGGCTACGCCTCCGCTATCGACATGTACCCGGACTCTTTTTTTGACCTTGTCATTATTGATGGACGGAGCCGCCCCTCCTGCTTGAAGCACTCAGTATCTAAGGTGAAGCCCCTCGGCTTCCTGTTACTCGATAATACCGAGCGCACTTGGTACTTGTCCCGTCACACCTTGCCGTACCTGCAAGACTACCGCTTGGCATTAGATGGATTTGGGCCAACTCCAGGTGCCTCATGGTTCACCAGAACTACTATTTGGGAGCGGGTACGATAAGGCGCTACCCTTCACTCCTGTTGTCTGAAGAGGTTTTTTCGTAACGCGCATCGGACGATCGCGTTGATATTGGTGACGAACAGTCTAATTACGCTAACATTTGTAATGGCTTTTGCGTACTCCATATTCTGTCTGGACAGGCGGACCGAGAACATTCGTTAAGAAATTGCCAGCCGCGCCTCAATCGGAATCACTATAGAAGGGGCCAGCCACTTTCACCTCATTCGCGTGAATCGACTCTCTTACGTATAGGCTTATATACCATAACATACCGCAGGTTAGGTCCATTGGTGAATATTCCTGTCATAGTCTTTGCTCATTCCCGCCCAGATCACTTGCGGCGTACCCTTGCTTGTCTTCATGATAATCATATTCCTATTCTTTATGCTTTTTGTGATGGCCCACGAAATGCCGGAGAAGCGGTGAGAGTGGGGGAAGTACGAAACTTACTGCGCAAGGTGGACTGGTGCGAGATGACGATCTATGAGCGAGCGGAGAACCACGGGCTTGGACGGTCAATCCTTGCTGGTGTTACCGAGGTGCTCAGCCATCACGATGCTTGTCTAGTTTTCGAGGACGATTTGATCTGCGTTCCCGGCACCTACCAATATTTGTCGTCCGCTCTCACCCATTACCGGGATACCCCGCAAGTGATGAGTGTGACTGGGTGGACACATCCGCAGGTGACTCCAACGGACGTGGAGGATCAATGCTATTTTGATGGCCGCGCCGAATGCCTGGTCTGGGGCACTTGGGCGCGGGCTTGGTCAGGCATGAACGATCAGACAGCCTTTGAGATGATGATGACGGCGGAGCGCCAGGGATGTGAGCGCGATGCCTATGGCGGCGACCTTCCTGCCATGGCCGAGGCCGAGAGCCGTCTCAACATTTGGGCAGTGCGCTGGCTGTACCACCATATCCGCCAGCGGGGGCTGTGCCTGCGGCCGCCCTGGAGCATGGTGGAACACATCGGCTTTGACGCGCGGGCGACCAACGCGAGCAGTGCTGAGAGATGGGCGAATCCGCCGCTGCGCGCCTGCCCGCCGATTCCCATCGATTGGCCGACACCGGTTGAGCATCCGTCCTGCGCGCACCTCCATCAGCGCGCTTTTCCCGCACCGGCGGTGGGACCACCACCCACGCTTGTCCGAAGGTTGGTGCGTTTTGGTCAACGCAAGGTGCGCAGTGTCACCGCCGGTGCTGCGTTGGCAGATGTGAGTCCGCGGCGCGCGGTCCAGGCGCTGGCCCCGCCAATCCTATGGCAGGCATTGCGGGCTTGGCGGCGCTCGGGCCTTGGCGCGATGTTGTCTGGACACGCCTGGGGAGAGCGACTGCAACTCACCGGGGATTGTCCCTCCTGGGAGGCGGCCGTCGCCGACAGCACAGGTTACGATGCCGCGGTGATTCTGGAGCGGACCCGCGCGGCTCTGTCGCGGGTCAAACAGGGCGAGGCGGTCTATGAGCGCGACTCCGTGCTCTTCGACGAGATTCACTACGCCTGGCCATTGCTCGCGGGCCTGACGTGGGCTGCGGCCCGGCATGGGGGCAAGCTCGTAGTGCTGGACTTCGGGGGCTCACTGGGAAGCACCTGGTTTCAGAATCGGGACTTGTTGCGCCGGCTGCCCTCGGTACGGTGGAACGTGGTGGAACAACCAGCCTATGTGGCCGTCGGCCAGCGCGAGTTTGCCGATGAGACCCTCCGGTTCTACCCTTCGGTGCGGGCGTGCGTTGCCGAACAGGCCCCGAACGTCATCGTCTTGAGTGGCGTGTTGCAATACCTGGAGCAGCCATACGACCTGCTCGATGAACTGCAGCAGTTGACGACTGCGGACCTGATCATCGACCGCACACCGTTTTGGGCCGGCAGTTTTGATCGCCTGTGTGTCCAGCATGTCCCACCCGAAATCTACCCCGCCAGTTACCCGAGTTGGCTCTTCGCTGAAATGCGGTTTCGCTCTATCCTGAGCCTGCATTGGGACGAGTTGGCCGGGTTCGATTGTCCTGATCGTCTGCCGGGACCCGTGCCATTCGCCTACCGTGGCCTCATCGCAACCCGGCGCGCCAGTGCACCGGTCAGCGGGGGTGCCCCTATGGATTCGCCGTCATGACGCCCGGCCCCTTGCTCAACCTAGGCTGCGGCAGCCGTTTCCATCCGGATTGGATCAACATGGACGTGGCACCCGCAGACCCTCGGGTGATCCGCGTCAATCTCAGCCAGGGAATTCCGTTGCCGGATCGCCATTGCGCGGTGGTCTATCATGCCGCGGTGCTCGAGCATTTCCGTCCCGTCGATGCCCTGGGCCTGCTCGCGGAGTGCCGGCGGGTGCTAGGGCCTGGCGGCATCCTCCGCGTCGGGGTCCCGGACCTGGAACTCCTCTGCCGGCTGTATCTCAATAAGCTCGGGGCCGCCGTTGGGGGGACGCCAATGCCACCTGTGATTATGATTGGATGATGCTCGAACTGTTCGACCAAATGGTTCGGGAGCGCTCGGGCGGTGCGATGGCCGACTGGCTGCGGCGGGACCCTCTGCCTAACCCGGCCTTTGTTTTTGAGCGGATTGGCGAGGAAGGGCATGCGCTGGTCGCGCGGCGGGTGCTTGCGGGGGATGCGCCGCGCGGGCTGCTCGCCGATGTGGCGAGACTCGTCACCCGCACACCGCACGCCATCAAGCGCCGACTGCTTGCGCTGTTGCTCGGTGAAGGGGGTCTACAGGCCTTGGACATCGGCCAGTTCCGGCTCGGCGGTGAAGTTCATCAATGGATGTACGATCGTTTCTCCCTCGCGCGCCTGCTCCGCGAGGCGGGTTTTGTGGACCCGATGCCGCTGGAGGCAGCAACCAGCGCCATCCCGAACTGGCAGGCGTATCATCTGGATACTTGCCAGGATGGCACGGTGGTCAAGCCTGACCTCATTTTTTTGTGGAGGCCAGAACCGAAGGCGCCTGAGCGGCCCGACACCGGTCACACAAGAAATTTGCGCCGTCGCGGTCTTTTGCCCAGGAACGCGCCGAAATGCAGTGCGACCCCTCGCGCTCGTCGGTGGAGATCAATCGATCATCCCCGGCAAACCCTTGAGTATCGTTGACCTTTTCGAGCACCTTGAACAGGAATTTGGATGATGACCCAATCAGCGACTTGGACCGACCGTAATGTCCTGATCACCGGCGGCCTCGGCTTCATCGGCTCGACCCTGGCCCACCGGCTGGTCGGGCTTGGCGCACGGGTGACGCTCGTAGACAGCCTGAACCCGGAATATGGCGGCAACCTGTTCAATATCGCCGGCATCGCGGATCAGGTGCGGGTGAATATCTCGGATGTGCGCGACCCCTACAGCATGAAATATCTGGTGCAGGGGCAGGACGTGCTGTTCAATCTTGCCGGACAGACCAGCCATATCGACTCCATGCACGACCCTTTTACGGACCTGGAGATCAACGCACGGGCGCAACTATCCATTCTGGAGGCGTGCCGCCACCACAACCCGGCCATCAAGCTGGTGTTCGCGAGTACCCGGCAACTCTACGGCAAGCCGGACTATCTGCCGGTGGATGAGAAGCATCTGCTGCGCCCGGTGGACGTGAATGGCATCAACAAGATGGCCGGGGAGTGGTATCACATTCTCTATAACAACGTCTACGGCATCCATGGCTGCTCGCTGCGCCTGACCAATACCTACGGCCCCCGCATGCGGGTCAAGGATGCCCGTCAGACCTTTCTCGGTATATGGGTGCGCCTGTTGATAGAAGGCAAGCCCTTTGAGGTTTGGGGCGGGGAGCAGTTGCGCGATTTCACCTATGTCGATGACGTGGTGGATGCGCTGTTACTTTCGGCGACTGACGATGCGGCTAATGGCAAGGTCTACAATCTGGGTGGTGATCGGGTGGTGAGCCTGACCGAACTGGCAGAACTCTCCTTGGCGGCCCACGGCGGCGGGGAATTTGTCGCCCGTGAGTTCCCGGCGGAGCGCAAGCGCATCGACATTGGGGACTACTATGCCGATGATGCACTGATTCGCGCCGAGCTTGGCTGGGCACCGCAGGTTGGTCTGGCGGACGGCCTGGCCCGCACCCTCGCTTTCTATCGCGACCATCTGCCACAGTACCTTTAGACCCCCCGTAATGATCCCTCAGTCCAACCCAAAAGCCAGTTATCTCAGCCAACGGGAGGCCATCGACGCCGCCGTTGCGCGCACGTTAGACAGTGGTTGGTATGTTTTGGGACCCGAGGTGGAGGCCTTCGAAGCGGAATTCGCCGCCTGGCTGGGTCTGCCCCATGCCGTCGGCGTCGCCAGCGGGACGGATGCCCTGGAATTGGCACTGCGGGCCTGCGGTATCGGTGCCGGGGGGGTCGTCTTTACCGTCTCCCACACCGCAGTGGCCACCGTTGCGGCCATCGCCCGCACTGGGGCAACGCCGGTATTGGTGGATATCGACCCCGTTACCTTCACCATCGCCCCCGCGGCCCTAGAGGCGGCGGTACAGGCACACCGGGGCACCGGTCCCGCAGCGGTGGTGCCGGTCCACCTCTACGGACATCCGGCAAATATGCCCGCCATTGTCAGCATTGCCGCATGTCATGACCTGCAGGTCGTCGAAGACTGCGCCCAGGCCCATGGCGCCCGGCTCGGCGGTCGGACGGTGGGCACCTGGGGACACGCGGCGGCTTTCAGCTTCTATCCAACCAAGAACTTAGGCGCCCTCGGCGATGGCGGTGCCATTGCTACCGCAGACGCCGGTCTGGCCCAGCGGGTGCGGGAATTGCGGCAATACGGCTGGCGCGAGCGATACATCAGCGCCGAGACGGGGGTTAACTCCCGGCTCGACGAGATCCAGGCGGCAGTATTGCGGGTCAAGCTGGTCGCCCTTGATGCGAATAATCGCCGACGCCGGAAGATCGCCGCGACCTATCAATCAGCTTTGGCGCGGACACCATTGACCCTGCCCACCGCCGCCGATGCCGTGGAACACGTCTACCACCAGTTCGTGATCCGTTCGGCCGCCCGCGACGCACTCCAGGCCGCTCTCCGTGCGGCGGGCATCGGCACATTGGTCCATTATCCGGCGCCGGTCCATCGCCAACCGGCGTACGCGGGCATCACAACCCACGGTGCCCTACCCGAGAGCGAGCGCGCGGCTCGGGAGGTGCTGAGTCTGCCCATTTACCCCGAGTTGGGCGATTCCGAGGTGGCGAGCATCAATGACGCATTGTTACGATTTTCGGTGGCTATCGACGGGGCAGCAAAGTGACCCAACAGCTTCCAGTGACTGGCCCTCCATACCACTTCTGTACCTATTTTGACCGTAACTACCTCACGCGGGGCTTGGCGCTATATGAGTCGCTGCGTGCAAATTGTCGGCGGCCGTTTACCCTGTGGACCCTTTGCTTCGACGATGAATCCTACGCCATCCTGAATCGCCTGGCCCTGGAAGGTATGTGTTTGATCCCGCGGGCCGATTTCGAGGCTGGCGATACGGAATTGGCTGCTGCCCGCGCCAATCGCAGCGCCGTAGAGTATTACTGGACCTGCACACCCTCCCTGCTCCTCTATGTATTGCGCCAGGACCCGGGCATCGATGTCATCACCTACCTTGATGCCGATCTCCTTTTTTTCAGCGATCCGCAACCAATCGTTGAGGAACTCGGTGATAGCTCAATTTTGATCGTGCCGCATGGCTATGCCTCAGAATACGTCCACCTCGCCGATGCCGCGGGTATCTACAATGTCAGTCTGCTGAGTTTCCGTTCCGACCATGAGGGTCTGACATGCCTGCGCTGGTGGCGGGACCGCTGCAATGAATGGTGTTATGCGCGCATGGAGCAAGGCCGATTCGGCGACCAAAAGTATCTCGATGATTGGCCGGCACGATTTTCGAACGTCCGTGTTACCCAGCATCCCGGTGCTGGGCTTGCACCCTGGAATTTGACTGCCCGGACCCTGGCGAGTGGGCCGGATTCGCTGCTGGTGAACGATGGCGCGCTGATCTTTTTCCACTTCCATGGGCTGCGGATAATGTCTAGGCGGGTAATCCGCCCCTCACCCGTCATTTATGATATTCCGTCCGCTGCGATACCAACCATCTTTCTCCCCTACCTGGACAGATTGTGCAACATCGCCACGGCCGTGGGCGTGCCGTTTGTTGATGCGCCAGTGAATTCGACCGTATGGACCCTGCTGCGTGGCCTCCTGTCCCAAGAGTTCCTGCTCAGTTCCCCGGCCATTTTGCGCAAATTGTTATGGCGGGTCGGCAGTAGAACCCGTCGCGCGATCAAGGTGCTCGAACCACTGATTGGGATAGCCTCCCCGCCCCCCGAATGCGCCCGCTGGGGGACGCTTCTCAAAGCTATCTATTTAAGCCCGCTGATCCTATTCAGTCGCCCCCTCCGTCGGGCACTCGCTGCGGTCCTTTCACCCGCAACATCACGCGACCATTAGCGCGTTTGAGGGTGTTGTGCTCCAAATTATTTTTTGGATCAGATATCGTGGGTTACTCCATTACACTCTGGTGGCGTAAACTGGGGTCCGCAAAGATCACCCCCCAACCCGCTATTGCCCGCAGGTCGAGCCCGAGCGTCCACGGCATCAACCGACCACGGATCGCACTGATTCACAGCCTTTATCGGCGCGGCTATCAGCGAGCGGAGATTCTGGAACTGCTCCGCTTCATTGACTGGGTATTGACCCTTCCCGAAGGACTGGAAGACCAATTGTGGGCCGCAGTTCAACAGTTTGATGAGGAGAAACAGATGCGCTACGTCAGCAGCTTTGAACGAATCTTCAGCCGCCGCGGGATGGAAAAGGGGATGATGCGGGGGATGGAGCAAGGCATCGGCAAAGGCCAGTCCCAACTGTTGCGGTTGCAGATCCAGCAAGCTTCGGGGCCTTGCCAGAAGACCTCGAAGCGCGCTTGCAGGGCGCGCGGCCGGAACAGTTACAGGCATGGGGCTTGCGCCTCTTGGACGCGGCCAGTCTTGAGGACCTGTTTGGGCCAGGCAACGGGCACTGACGCGCGCCCGTGGTCGCCCTCGACATCGGCGGACTGCCCGATATGATCATCCACCGGGAGAACGGCTGGCTGGGTGATGATGTGCGTCGCGCGGTCCTGAGCAAGGTGGCCCGGAAACGGCGGTAGTGCGATTTTCAGTCACTCTGGTTGCAAAACAATGCTTGAGGAACTCCCACCTCCGCCGAGCGGAAGGAAAGGCTGGCCTTGGACCAAAGAGTCCAAGCCATTAGCACAGCAGATGCCGAACGATTCTAAGTGGCCGCGTATAAGTATCGTTACACCGTCTTACAATCAAGGATCCTACATAGAAGAAACCATCCGTTCGGTCCTGCTCCAGAATTACCCTAATCTTGAATATGTTGTAATTGACGGAGGTAGCACGGATAAGTCCTGCGACATCATCGGGCGCTATGGGCCCTGGTTGCATGATGCGGTCTGCGAGCCGGATCGGGGGCAGAGTCACGCGCTGAACAAGGGCTTTGCCCGCTGCTCGGGGGATATCTATGCGTGGTTGTGTTCCGACGACATCCTGCTTCCTGGGGCGCTTCAAATCGTGGTGCGCAGTCTGTTGCTGGAACAGCCCGCATGGTTGGTTGGTGCGGCGGAGTTTCTGAATGAACGGGGGCCATTTCTTCGGCGCGTGCCGGCCCCGGACACGTTCGGCATGTTCAACTTCCTGGCCTGGCATTCTCTAGCGATCATGCAGCCATCGATCTTTTGGAACCAGCGCATGCAGCGGCGCGTGGGGCCAGTGAATGAACACTTACACTACTGCATGGATACAGACCTGTGGTTTCGTTTTTACCGGTTGGCAAAGCCCCTGATCATTTCTGACTTCCTGTCGCGGTTTCGGCATCACGCCGAGTCCAAGACCGCGCCGTATGGCCCTCACCGCGACCGGGCGATGGCCGAGCTTTCCGAATGGATCTATTCCACGGCCTGCGCTGCGCAGGCGGACCCCGCGCTCCGCGAGGAGCTGATCGCGGCAGTAGGCTTGCTCCAAGACCAGATGATGGTACTGAAGCGCCTGCGCAGTCACGTTGTCTTCGGCAGGCTTTTTCGTCTGTGGCGCGCTGTCGTCAATCGGGGTTTTCCGGCATGAGTTGGACCGGTGGCGCGATTGTCTGGCGCATTGGGTTGGACTGGATTGATCGTGCGCGGGGCAACTTGGATGTTTTCTTCAAGATGTATCAGATGCCCGCACTCCAGGTCCGCAACCGGCAAGCTGCTGCGGGATAGCCAGCAGCCATGAAAATCGCTGTTCTTTCAAAGGCTGATGAACGCGGCGGCGGTGCGTCGCGGATCGCGAGTGAGCTTGTCGATCATCTGCTCGCCGCGGGCCGCACGGCGGAACATTGGGTGGGTCGGTGTTACGATGAGGTAGGCCACCCTGTTCGCAAGCTCTATGGCGAGTGCCGCGCGATCGATATCCTGATTCGTCTGGGGCATTTGGTGTTGCGCAACGCGGGCGCACCGGAATTGCTGGCCGTTGAGCGGCTGAATCCGGCCTTGGCAGGGCTGCTGTCGGCGGATGTCATCCACGCACACGACATCACCAATACCGTCGCAGTGCAAACCCTCGGGTGGCTGGCTCGCCATCGGCCCCTGGTGTGGACGCTGCATGACTGCTCCCCGTTCACTGGCGGTTGCCTGAATCCAATCGGGTGTGAACGGTATCGGGCTTGCTGCGGGCGGTGTCCTGAGTGGGGTCAGTGGCCACTTGTGGGGGCGTTCGATTTCACCGCAAGCCTGCTCAGGCAGAAGCGGCGATTCGCCCTCGGCGCGAGCTTCGTCCCCATCGCACCGTCCCAGTGGATGGCAGACATGGCTGCCAGGAGCGGGTTCTTTCCGCGACCCAGGGTCATCTCGAACGGTATCGATCTGCAGACCTTCCGTCCGGAGCCCAAGGCCGCCGCCCGGCGACGCCTTGGCTGGCGCACGGATCGACCGGTCTTGGCGGTCTGTTCCGGTGATTTGGATGATCCAAGAAAAGGCATCCGGCAGGCCCTGGAGGTAGCGCGTGCCGCTAGCGTACACGACCCGCTAGTCATCGTGATCGGCCGGCGCGCCGATGCCATCGTTGCCGAATTCCCGGATCTGGATCTGTTCTTTACCGGCTTTGTCACGGATCGCGCCGCGCTGGGGCGCTACTATGCTGCCGCAGACCTGCTGTTGTTCTGCTCTTACGCCGACAATCAGCCCCTGACGGTGATGGAGGCGATGGCCTGCGGGACACCCGTCGTTGGATTCGCGACCGGGGGCATACCTGAACTGGTGGACCATCTAGAGAATGGCCTGCTGGTGCCGACCGGTGATACGGCGGCACTGGTGCGGGAGATGCCGACGCTCTTGGGGGCGAAGACCAAGCTTCGAGAGTGGTCCGCGGGCGTGGCAGCCAAGGCGGCGGCTGAATTCGGCTGGCCGCGGGCGGTTGCGGCCCATCTGGCACTCTATCGGGCGGTGCTCGCGCGCGATGCGGACAACAATTGATACCCGCTCGTTGGCGCTGACCAACCGGTTCCCACCTTGTGCTCTGCCCGGTCCAAGGCCGTGTGCACCGGTGTTGTGGGGCGCGGATCTTGCCTGTGTCTCAGGCTGCTTGCCGCATGGAGCGAGTCACCGATGAGCGCGGTCTGGTCCTTCGATGTTTACGACACCTGCGTGTCCCGGAACGTCGCCCGACCGCGCGACCTATTTTTTCTGGCGGCGTGGTCCCTTCTGCCTACGCACCTCGCGCCCTGGCGGCGGCATACCATTGCCGCGACGGTTATGTGGGCGCGGGTGTTTGCGGAACGGCGGGCGCATCGTCTTGGCGGTGTGCGTGAGGCGGTGAGCCTCGACGACATCTATCGGGAACTTAGCCTCCCAGGTTGGACCGGTCTCTCCGTCACCGTTCTGCGCGAGCGAGAATTGGAGTTGGAGCAGGACTGTCTGTACGCGGTTTGCCCTAACCGTGCGCGCCTTGATGACCTGCGTGCCGCTGGCCAGCGGATCGTTTTTTCCTCCGATATGTATCTGCCGCCGGACTTCATTCGGGCACAGTTGCTTAGGCTCGGCCTTGCGACCGGGGCGGAACCACTGTACGTCTCCGGTGCGCTGGGCCTCACCAAGCGCAGCGGGCGGTTGTTTAAGCATCTGGCGGACCGGGAGGGTGTCCCGCTGGATCGCATCACCCATGTCGGGGACGATGCCGTTGGGGACGCCCTCGTGCCTGCTCGTCTCGGGGTGCGGATCATGCCGTTCGAGGCCGGTCGCGCCAATCGCCACGAGCGGGCGGGCCCGCTGCGACGGGCAATCGGGGACCCAGCCCTTACGCTCTGGCACGGCCTCAGCCGCCAGGCACGGCTGATCGGGTCGACCGGCGATTGTCCGCCGGGGCTCGACCCAATTGGGTTTCTGGTTAGCGTGGCCGGACCTTTGCTGACTGCCTTTGTTGCCTGGGTGCTGCAAGAGGCAAAGGCTCAGGGCGTGCGCCGCCTGTATTTTGTCGCCCGCGATGGTGAGGTGTTGATGGCAGTCGCCCAGATCCTCGCCGCGCGCCTTGGCGGCCCGGAGCTCCGGTACCTGTATGGCTCCCGGCGTGCCTGGCTGGCCCCATCGGCAGACCCGCGGGACCCGCTCTGGCGGCGGTTGGTCGTGACGCCGGGTCAACGCAACAGCCCTTTCGACCTGCTGGCACGTTTGGGGCTCGAGGCGGGCCAGATCGGCGAACTGCTCGCACATGCCGGGATTCCGCCGGACACGGCCAGCAAACCTAGCGCGCCAGGGCAAGCCATGATCATATTTGATACGCTGCTTGCGGACCCGTTGGTCCGGGGAGCGCTCACTGGTCATGCGGAGGTGGCACGGAGTGCCGCCTTCGGTTACCTGGCACAGGAGGGCCTGCTCGCGGACCAGGACTGGGCGCTGGTCGACGTGGGTTGGAGCCTCAACTGCCAAGCGGCGTTGCGCCGTTTACTCGTCGCCCAAGACCTCCGTCAGGCGGGGGGGGTGCGGGGCTTCTACATCGGTTTGGCCAAGGACCATCTGCCCGCTAGTACTGCCGGTGCGGCTTTCCCGATGCTCCCAACGCCGGGATCTGTGTTCTCGCGTCGGCGGGTCGTGGTGGAGCATCTGTTCACCCCGAGTACGGATCGGAGCACGATCGGCTATTCCGAGGCTGGCCGACGCTATGTGCCCGTACTCGGTCCTGAGGCGCGCAGCCCAGCCGAACTCACATTCGCGGCGCGGCTTCGGGAGGACCTGCTCGCCTATGCCAGACTCGCGGTGAACTGCGAGGCGGTCTGGGATGATCCGGTGCGCTATCGAGCCTGGGCCATCGGGATCGCGACGCGGTTTCTCATGATGCCGACCAGGTCCGAGGCCACGGCACTCGCCGTCCTCAGCATCAATGCCGATCTGAGGCATGAGCAGTCCTTTCAGGAGCCGCTGTGTCGTCCTCTGGATTGGTCCGACGCGCTGTCGATCGCTCGCACGGCGCTGCTCGGCCCGCAGGCAAACGGCGGCTTGCCTGGCTGGTTGGAGGCTTCGGCAGCCATGTCCCAGGCATCGGTGCGAGCAGCAGTGGGGCTAATGTTGGCTGCTGACGGCGCGCGCAACCGGATCAGGCAGGTGATCCAGTTCGCTCCCCGGCGACGCGGGGCTTGACCCGGCGACGCGGGTCCGCCAAACGCTCGGCATCGGCGCCATTGCTCAGCCTTGCGGTTCGTCCGCTGACCATTCCGGATAGGGGTCAGGGTTATGACGCCCATTCACTAGGTCGGGCCGCGTGAGCGTCAATTCCGCATGTCCGTTCACCAGTCGCTCGATAACCTCGACCCCCTGCATGAACGAATGGTCCTGGTTGCTGACCTCGTAGCGCCAGGCCCCAAAGCGGCCGCGTGAGTAGATATGGCGCGCCTCCAGGGCGGGGAGCAGGTCGGCGAGGATGGTATCTCGTTCACGGGAGGGTGTCGGATAGCCATGTTCCAGGCGCCGGTGCCAGCGGGACAGGATATCGGCATCCGGGCCCAGCAGATGGGTCGCGCGCAGGCCGCGGATCACCTCTGCCACCAGGTGCGCCGCGTTGACCGGCTTGTGGGGGCTTTCCGAGACCTCCGCCATCAGCGACCAGGTCGTGCCGGGTGCCGGGGTATTGTGGGGGCTGTAGTTGCTGAAGACGGTGACCCGGTAGAAGGGGCAGTCGTCCTCGGGGAAATACATCCAGCATGTGGTGCGCAGGTGCGCGGGCGGCTGGCCGCGCAGGCCGATGCCGACGACATGGACGCTGGAGTACTGGAGTCGCTGGGCCTGGGCGATCAGGCCGCCATCGCCCACGAGGACCGCCAAGCGGTCGAGGGGGAGGCTGCTGATCAGGTGATCGTAGCCATAGCGCGCGCCGCTGGCGGTGGTCAGGGTGCGGTGGGCGGCGTCCAGCGCGACCACGGCGTCGCCAAAGTGTTGGTTGGCGGTGGGGATTCGCTGGGCCAGTCGCGTCCAGATGGCGCCGGTGCCGCCACGATTGGGGAAGCGGAAGCGGTTGTTCGGCCCCCAGCTCGGGTTATCCTGGTCGAGACACAGGCTCTTCAAGACCGTCGGCAAGTCGGGGACGGCGACGCGCTCGCCAACCCAGGTGGCGTTCAGCAGGGCCGGCGGGTAGGCCCAGACCTTGAAGTTGTAGGGGCGCAGAAAGAGATCGGCGATGCCCTCGCCGAAGGTGCGCAGGATCCAGTCGTCAAAGTCGCGGGGGGGCGCGGGCCGAGTCTCGGGGTTGGGGTCCTGGCCGGCGAGGGCCAGCAGCCCCGCCACGCAGCGCCAGCGGTCCTCGGGCGGCAGGCGGTGCAGGTTGTACTGCAAGGGATAGGGGATGAAGCGGTCCCGCATCCAAACCCAGCTTTCGCGTTGGTGCTCAATCCAGCCGTCCGCGCCCAGCGCCAGATCCATGTAGTGGTCAAAGGCCTGGTAATGCGAAAACTGGACATGGCCGCCCAAATCCCAGGTAAAGCCCTGGTCGTCCAGAAAGGAGGCCGCCAGGCCCCCCGGCCCGGCTTCGGCTTCGATGACCAGGAAGTCGGCTTCGCCCAACTCGCCCAGGCGCAGCGCGGCGCCAAGCCCGGTCGGGCCGGCGCCCAGGATGAGGAAGCGGTAGTGAGGCATTGGCATGGGCCGGTTGGCGAGCGGTAAGATTCCAGTAAGGGGCGGTCAACCGTTGCTGAATTAGGTCGCGCTCAGGTATCGGCCCAGATGCGCACCCGCAATTCTTCGCCCACCAGGGCGAGCATAACCTTGCCGCCCCTCCAGGCTCATCCGCATACCCGAGGTAAGGGGGACACCGGGCCCCGCAGCTTCACCACGCTTGGAAATCATGAGGACAATTTCCCTTATTATCTTGGCCAAGTGAGCAAGCAACTATACTCTCCGCCTTCGCGCATCGCCGCAAGCGGCTGAGTGTCGGATGAACCAAGCGCCCCTGCGCGTCATACCATTCGCCCAACGAGTGACCTATCCTGGCCCCATAACGCCCGGCACCCTGAATCCTGCTAGGATGGCCGCCATGCTCCTCCTCGACCCCAAAAACGACTACGTCTTCAAAAAGCTCTTCGCCACGGCGCCGGCCCTGCTGGCGGCCCTGATCAACGCCGTGCGCGGCACCGAACCGTCGGTCACGGTGGTCGCCGTCCTCAACCCCCGCATCGAACCCGAGGAGCTCACCGGCAAATACATCGTCCTCGATCTCCTCGCCCAGGATGACCAGGGCCGCCGCTACAACATCGAGATGCAAGTCCGTCGCTACCGCGCCTGGAGCGCCCGCAGCGCCTACTACCTGGCCCGTACCCTCGCCCAGCAACTGGACAGCGGCCACGACTATCACCAGCTCAAGCCCGCCATCGGCATCCATCTGCTCGACTTCGACCTCTTCACCGCCCCCGCCCACCAGCAGCAGGCGACCTGGTGCTTCGAGCTGCGCGATCGCCACCAGCCCGCCTTGAAACTGGGCGACGAACTACAATTAAACCTAATCGAACTGCGCAAGGCCGACCGCCTGGGCGCCGGCGAACCGGCCCTGGCGGCCTGGGTCACCTTTCTCGAACACTGGCAGGAGGAGCAGAGAATGCAACAAATTGACTATCCCCCGGTGCAACAAGCCCTAGAGCGTATCCGCGGCCTCAGCGCCGACGCCGAAACCCAGCGCCTGGCCTTCGTGCGCGAGCGCGCCCTGCGCGACCAGCGCAGCGAACTGCATGGCGCCCGGGAGGAAGGACGCGAGGAAGGGCGGGAGGAAGGGCGCGAGGAAGGCATCGCCCAAGGCGAAGCCGCCATCCTCGAACGCCTGCTGCGCCGCCGCTTTGGCCCTGTGAGCGAGGCCACCCGGATCCGCCTGCGGACCGCTACCCCCGCGCAACTCGAAACCTGGGCCGAACGCCTGCTCGATGCGCCCGACAGCGACGCGGTCTTCCTGGTGCAATGAGGGGTCTGGGGGCAGGCCGAACGGCAACGGGTGGCAGGGGGCCATGCCTCCCCGTCCAGATTCTCTAGCCTCGCGCCCCAGACGGGAGGCCCCTGTTTCTGGCCAGCCTGGTACTAGCGGTTGCCTGGACCCACACCTGCGCTAGCCGCTGTCCATTTGGAGAATGTTGTACATGCGCATCGCCGTGCTGTGGAAGCGTCGCTACATGGGCCAGGATGTGATCACGGATCGCTATGCCCGGCTTTTTGAACTGCCACAGGGGTTGGCGCAAGGGGGGCATGAGGTATTGGCCCTGTGTCTCAACTACCATCCTGGCCGGGCGGAATGCCGGGTTGATGCGGTTCCTCCGCCGGGTGCGCTGGTGTGGCGGGGGTATCAGGCGGGGCCTTGGCTGGTTGGCGGGCTGCCGGGCTACTGGCGGTCGGTGCTAGCGGAGCTAGAGGCGTTTCAGCCAGCCTTGTTGCTCGGTGGGTCGGATGCGCCCCATGCCATCCTCACCCGGCAACTTGCGCGCCGGCTCGGTATCCCCTATCTACTTGATCTCTATGACAACTATGAGTCCTTTGGGCTGGGGCGCCTGCCCGGAGTGACCCGTTGGTATCGGCGGGCCCTGCGCGAGGCGGCGGGCATTACCGCCGTGAGTGACTTGTTGACCGAATATGTGCGGACCTTGGCCCCCGGCGTGCCGGTGATGACGCTGGAAAGCACCATCGACCCCCGTCGCTTCTACCCCCGTGATCCTGTCGCCGCGCGCGAACGGCTGGGCCTGCCTGCGGCGGGGCGGCTACTGGGGGTCTCCGGCAGCCTTCATCCTAACCGGGGCATCGGCCAGGTCTATGCCGCTTTTGCGCGCTTGAGTGCCGCGGACCCAGGGCTGCATCTGGTCCTGGCCGGAGATGCGCCTCGGCGTCAGCCGCCGCCCCGGCATCCGCGGCTGCACTGGCTGGGCCGGCTGCCCCATGACGAGATGCCCTATTTTTTCAGCGCCCTCGACCTCGCCCTAGTGCCCATGATCGATACCGCCTTCGGGCGCTATGCCTTTCCGCAAAAGGCCTATGAAATCATGGCCTGCGGTACTCCGCTGTTGACCGCCCGGGTGGGCGCCCTGGCGCGGACCCTGGCCGGCTACCCAGCTTGTCTCTATGACGCCGGGAATCCAGGGGATCTCGATCAGCGCATCCAACAGCAATTAGCCAACCCAGTGACGCCAGAGATCCCCATTCCAAGCTGGGCGGACCAGTCGGTCCGGCTTGCCGGCTTCATCGCCGGGCAAGTTCCCGGGGTTGGTTAAATGGCTAAGCGTTCGCCAAAACTGGCCTTGCGGCAAAGCTGTGTGCTTGACCTAAGCCAATCCTGGTCTCAGGGTCGATTTCTGGAGGTCGGCGCCGGTATTGGCTACATGACCAGGCTGTTTCTTGAGCGTGGTCATTGGGGCCTGTGCTATGACCTTGATGACGCTAGTCGTAACCATCTGCGCCACAATCTTGCGGCTTATGGGGAGCGCATCCAGGTCCTTGATACCCTGGATAAGCTCCCCGAGGCCTCTTGTGACTATCTGCTCGCCTTTGAAGTGCTGGAGCATATTCAGGACGACCACCGGGCACTTTCCGACTGGAGCCGTTACCTCAAAACAGGCGGTAAGCTCATGGTGTCCGTACCGGCGCACCAGCGCCACTATGGGCCTTCGGATGCCCGGGTCGGGCACCTGAGACGCTACGAGCGGGCCGATCTGCTCGCCTTGCTTAGGCAATGCGGCTATCAAACCACTTGCCTGGTCAATTATGGCTATCCGTTGACCGAACTCAGTCGGCGCCTTTCCGACCGTTTGCTTCATCACGTCCCGGACCAACCGGAAAAAAGCCTGGCCCAGCGCAGCTTGGAAAGCAGTTATACGAGACCGCAACTCGCTAGTAAGGCCTTGGCGTTGATCAGCGAAGGGGTTTACCGCCCCTTCGCCATCTTGCAACGCCTCTGCTATCGCATGGATTGGGGTGATGGCATCGTCGCCGTGGCGGTGAAGGACCCCTGAACGGCCACGCTCGATTTGGACCTCGGCGGCCTGGTGGTTTGGGCGATACCACCATCCCCCGGGGCGTGCTGTTCGCCGCTTCGGCTTGCTAATCCTGCTTCGCCCCAGCGGCGCCGAGCAACAAGGCCGTATAGCGCCCGGCGATGGATACCCAATCGAAGGCCTCCAGGCAGCGTTGGCGGGCATTGGCGGCCAGGCGCTGCCGGCGTGGCGGGTCATTAAGCAAGGCGATAATGGCCGTCGCAAGGGCGGCGGAATGACCCGGGGGCACCAGCAGCGCCTCCACGTCGTGACGGATCACCTCGCCAAAGGCCGCTACCTCGCCGCAGATGATGGGGCAGCCGCAGCCAATCGCCTCCAGCGGGACTAACGGAAAGCCCTCCTGATCGCCGCTGGCGGCGACCATGAAGGGTGCCACGAACAGGGTGGCGCGTCGATAGAGCGGGGGCAGGGCCGACTGCGCAACCATGCCCAGGAAGTCCACTTGGTCGCCGATGCCGAGCCTGGCGGACAGTCGTCTCAGTTCCCCATCCAGTGGCCCCCCGCCGGCAATGATCAGACGCGTGCTTGGATGCCGCGCCAATACGTCGGGCATGGCCTGCAACAGGAGTGGCAGGCCCTTCTTTTCCACTAGGCGGCCAACGAATAGCAGTTCATGTGCTTGCCGCTCATCCCCCGGGCCTGGGGTGAAATGGCGCCGCATATCCACGCCCATGGGGATGACGGCCACCTTCTGGGGGGCGATGCCCATGGCCATGACCTGCGTACGCATGGCCGCGCTCACCACGCTGATTCGGGTGCTGGCGTTCATCACCCCCTGCTTGATCCGGCTGAGCAGTGCCCCCCGGAGGGCAAAGAGGTCGCCGCCATGGGAGGTGCAGACCAGTGGGACCGGGCGGCGGGTCAACCAGCGGGCGAGAACGGCCACCAGCCCTTGGGGGATCAGCCAGTGGGCGTGGATGAGGTCGATGGGCTCCTGCCTGAGGAGGCGGGTGAGCGCCCATAGCTCGCCGAGCAGGAAAGGCGGGATCAGCAAATAATTGAGCGGGTTGGCGCGCAGGCGATTGAGGATGCCGCCGCCGTGACTGGCGAGATTTTCCCAGCGCCGGATGAAGTAGGGGAAGCGGATGACTCTCAGCCCGTCCAGGGTTTCGTGGTCCAGGCTGCCCGGGGCGCGCGGCGCCAGGACGGTGATGTCGAAGGTGGCAGTCAAACGGCGGCTCAGCTCGAAGACAAAAGGCGGTTCCGGATCATCGCGCCAGCGCGGAAAGGTCGAGGTGAGGACCAGCAGGTGGGGCCTGGGTTTGGGTGTCATGGCGATCCTGCTAGCCAACCACCGGCTCAGCGATCCCCGTCGCGATAATTCAGCGCCGTGATCTGCTCCGAGATCAGGCCCATCATGAGAATCACCACGGCGGCGGTAAACAGCAGGGCGCTCATGTTGGTGAATCTATGCAGCGTGATGAAGGTATAGAGGTAATACCCTAAACCGCTGCCAAACAAGAGCCCACTGACCGGGAAGAAGATCTTCAAGGGTGAGTAGAGGGTGGCGATCTTAAAGATGATGAGGAGAAAGCGCACGCCATCGCGCCAGGGCCGCAGATGGCTGGCCCCCTGGCGGGCGCTGGCGTGGATCGGGACATAGCCGACCGGATACCCGGAGCGGAAGAAGGCCATGGTGATGGTTGTGGGATAGGAGAAACCGTTCGGCAACAGGTAGAGGAAGCGCTTGAAGTAGTCCGCGCGCACGGCGCGAAAGCCCGAGGTCAGGTCCAGGATGGTCTGCCCGGTGATCAGGGACGCAAGGCGGTTATAGAGACCATTGGCCAGCGCCCGCCCCCGGCTGGCTTGGGATGCGGAGTTGCGAGCTCCCACGACCATGGCGTAGCCTTCCTCGAATTTGGCCAGCAGGCGGGGTATGTCCGCCGGGTTGTGCTGACCATCCGCGTCCATGAAGACTAGGATATCCCCGGTTGCCGCCCGGGCCCCGGCCTTGATGGCGGCGCCATTGCCGAGGCTGTAGGGGTGGGTGATGACGCGGATGCCAGGATCAAGGGCTAAGCATCTGGTTTCGTCATCGGAGCCATCATCGATGAGGAGAATTTCTGCCCCGGGCACCTGGGCTCTGAGTTGCTCGATTAAAGGCACCAGGCTGCCGGCTTCATTCCTGGCGGGTAGCACAATGGAGATCTTAGGGCGTGGCGCGGGCATCGTTCAGCAGGGTCCTGAGTCGGGCGATTTCCTGATCATACAGGGTCCGGGAGCGTTTGAGGGTGTGATCGGACTGCTGTCGATACAGGGTCTCGGCCTGGTCAAGCAGGCGAAGGGAATTGTCGATATGGCCAGCATTGGCCATTAATGTCACCATCTGAAGTGCCGCGTCGATGTCATTGTAGCGGGCCATGGCGTTAGTCAATTCAACCAATGCCCGTTCTGGCAGGCCTTCGGCAAGGTAAAGCTGTCCTTTCAAATAGGGTACAAATCGCGAAAAAAGGGGCAACTGATTGTATTTGCTATTCTCGTTAAGCTTGTCAATCAGTTGGACAGACCCCGTGCGATAGAGGCTGGGGTAATTAGGGCCAACGATCCTTTCGACAAGGGTGCGCAAGCCCATCACGACTTGTGCATCGAAGGTCTGCTGGGCCAGGCGTTCGCCCGCGACATTAAAATCCTCGGCGGTTGCCTGCCGCACCCGAATTTTTTGTAACAAGCTGCTTAGGGTCAATAGACCGCTTTGGGGCAGGCGCTCCGTGGCCGTTTTTAATTGGCGTTGGGCGTCCTCGAATAAACCTTGCCGCATGTAATAGTCCGCGAGGGCATTCTGGGCGCGTGGGGAGTGCGTGGCCGTGGTTGCCCAATAGAGTTCGAGCCTGTCGGTGTCGGACCAGAGGTGGGCGCGATTCCAGGTAAAGAATGCCAGCAGGGCAAGGATGAGCAGGCCCAGCCCCATGGGGATGGCCTTGCTGATGTACTGACCGAGGATGTGCAGACCCGAGGCGATAGGCAGAAACAGGAAGGCGGCGGGAAGGTAATTGCGGTGTTCGAAATAGAGTTCGAGCCCCAGCAGGGTGGATTCGAGCAGATGCCCCGCCAAAAAGAACAGCATGCCGAGACTAAAGAGTGGGAAGCGCCGGCGCAGGGTGAGGGCGGCGCCGAGGAGTACCACTAGGCCCAGCAGGGCCGGCAAGGTTGAGCCGGGCGTGAAGAAATCCTGGGAAATGGCTAGGTCGTCGCGGTAAAGACCCTGCCCTTCGATGCGCGGCAACAGGAGATTGCCCAGGTAATCCCAGATGATGCGCGGCTCCGTCAAGAGCCGCTCGATCTGATTGAAGTTCCGCGTGGGCCAGGGGATGGGAGAAAAATTAATGTTGTTTGCCAGGTAGCCAAAGACGGTAAGGGCGGGTAGCCAAATGAAGAGGGCGCGGAATGCCAAGGCGGGGCGGATGATTGGGGCACCGCGCGGCGCGCAGAATTCAATGACCCCGACGAGGAGCGGCAGGAGTATGCCGTTTTCCTTACTGAGGAGGGCCAGTAGGGTGCCGAGGGTCAGGGAGCCGGCCATCCAAAGGTAAGCGGCGCGTGGGCGCCTTGGCAGCAGACTTCGCCCATGCAGATACCCCGCGATGCCAGCGAAGACAAAGAGGGCGGCCAATTGGGCCATGCGCTGCACCACGTAGAGGGTGGTGGAGACCAGAAAGGGATGCAGCAACCAGCAGGAGGCGGAAAAGGCGGCCAGCCATTGGGCGGTGGGTTCCTCATGGCCATAGCCGCGAAGCAGCAACAAGGTCGCCCACGCCAGTAGCAGACCACAGAGCAAATGAATGGCGAGGTTGGTGGGTTTGAACCAGGCGGCCTGGCTGGGCCAAGTGTTGTCATTGAGCAGGAAGCTCATCAGGCTCAGCGGTCGTCCCGTGGGACCAGACCAGCCTGCCAGCACAAAACTCTTGAAGGTTTCCCAATCGGTAACACCCCCGAGGGTGCCGAGGTCCTTGAGGTTGGGGGTGTCGTCAAAGAGAAACCCGCCATGCAGTCCGGGCCAGTAGCAGGCCAGGGTGAGGAGAAGGACGGCCAGCAACAGTAGCGAGGGGCCAAACGGGCGAGTCAGCATGGCAAAAGGGGATGGGCTCTAACAGGAACGCCCACTTGCGTGGGCGTCCCCGTCATACCCTCAGGGGAGGGTGGATGGTTTAGTTCCGGCAATTTGACGGCCGGTATTTCGCTGTAATGGAGGAGCCAGCGCTATCACCACAGGACCATCTGATCGAACCCCCCGCATTGAATGGGCTCAATACAATTGCATTTCCAGACTCGACCTTATCGTTATAGAGAATAGTGGCTGCGCCATCAACAACGGTGACCGACGTCACGGCATTGCCGCTGATCGAAGCTGCCGTAGCAAGTCCTGCGGATGCGTTGTTCGATGGGAAATGGCCAACATCGGCATAGAACTCAGCAATGGCTGTTTTGACACCGTCACCTAAGACCATGCCTTCTGACACATGGGTACGCTTAGTGTAGTCCTGATACGCAGGAATGGCGATTGCCGCCAGGATACCGATGATGGCAACCACGATCATGAGTTCGATCAAGGTGAAGCCGGATTGTAATTGACGTTTCATCTTCGTGCTCCCGTCTGGATTGTTTGTTCAAGGTTCTGTGTAGGCCGAAAGTGATCCTAGCCCTCGGCGAAGGGGGGCGGTCAGGGAACCGCTTGCTGCTAGCCATGCAAGTCCGAAGCCAGAACGCCCGATCTCCAGGCTTGTGCCTTTCCAGCGGGGTAACCCGCTAATCAAACGAGTAAATTTTCGCCTCCGGTTAGCCATGCCGTCTGGCGGCAGGAGGAAGGGCGCTCCCCAGGCGGTTTGAACCTTTCCCGAAGTGACAAAAATGGTCACATTGTGACGTGCCCGTGTGACCTAGCGCGGCCAGAGCCAGACCGGCGCTGGCCGTGCGGCGGTTCAGGTCTGGGTGGTCTGTTTCCTCAGGCGGAGAGCCCCTCCACGGCGGGGGGTGTTATCAAATGATCCCGATTCTGCCGCCGGGGTCCGGCCGGCGGGGGACGCTGACTAGGCCAAATTACCAAACGAACCCATTTTCCCCGCCTGAATGCGCGCCAGCACGGCACCCTCAGCTGGCAACTGATGATCGAGGGCGAGAGGGCGGAGGACTGTGGCGCCGACAGTGCACGGCGGCGCCGTCAGGAGATCATTGCGGGAGAAGCGATCAGCCGCGGGGCGTCAAGTTGGCGCGAGTCGGCGGGCCAGATGTCATCGGAACAGGTCGGCATGGGTGCCGGTGCGTTCAAAAATCACCGCACCGGATTCCAGCTTATCGATCAGCAGCCAGTCAGGTTCGATCTGACACCATAGCCCCAGCTTGGCGAACAACTCGTTCGCGTCCTGGCACCGCACCCAATCCTCACCGCGGTTAGTGGCTGCGAAGGTGGCTGCTGTTTCGCGGTTAGGTACGCTAATCTATCAGGCTGATAAAAAAGGGCGGGGGCACTGGCTCGCCGACACCAGGGCCGTCCAGTCGTCCGGTGGGTGTCCGCGCTCCAGCATGCGTTGAAAGACGGCATAGGGGTCGCTTTTGCTGCCGGAGGAGCGCAAGGTGGTTTCATCATTCACCCAGGCGAAAATAATGATCCGGGTTTTCGAGTCGAACCGAAAAAACAACCGGAATCGTCGACCCATTTTTGCCCGCCGCCAGTGGCGAAACGCCGTGCCCAGCGTGTTGCCCTGCCGATACTCCTCGCGATGCGGATCACTCGGCACGACCTCGAAAATCAATTTCGACAGTGCGGCGAACAGCCTGACGTTGGCGTTGGACTCGCAACCCCGCGGATCTTGCCGTTGCGCCCGCTCAGCGGCAGCACGCAGTTTTTGTAGCTGTTCAATTAAACATTCGTGAAAAAGCAGATTCCACCCGTGACGCTGGATCACAGCGCCACATCGCCTTCAATGTCCGCGGCTAGGTCGACAGGCTGGGGCAGTGTCGCCCGCATGGCTTGGGCAAGACCGTCGGGCAGGCTCGACAGGTGCCGACCCTTGCGAATGTCTGTTTCCAACAAGGCCAAAAAGCTCCCGATGGCCGGGTCTTCATGGACAGAGTGCTCGGCCCGGGTGACGATGACCTGCGACCCGCGCAGATCGAACGCCACCTTGCCACCGGAGTCCACGCCGAGCGCTTGGCGGATGGGCTTGGGTAGCGTGATCTGACCTTTCGAAGTGATGGTGGCAACTTCATGGATAGTGGACATTGCTTTTCTCCTCTGCACGCATCAAACGTAAGGAATATTCCTTATGCCGTCAAGTGCTCAAGGCTGGGCCTGGAGTACCTGATAACTGATTGCTTGCCGATATTGGCCAAATTACCAAACGAACCCATTTTGCTCGTCCGGCCGCCGGGCGCCATTATTCCCCTTGAATCGGCGGGTCTTTGGCCTTAAGTTACTTGATCATCCTGCCGTTTTGAGGTCTTTAACATGGCGATTTCTCCTACCCAGTTCCTGGCGAACCAGCTCAATGCCCTGCGCGCGACGGGGCCGCGCACGGCCGCCGGCAAGGCGGTGTCCAGCGCGAATGCGCGCAAGCACGGCATCCTCAGCCGGCAATTGATTATCGAGGGCGAGAGCGCGGAGGACTTTGGCGCCCTGCTGGAGGCCTTGCTGGCGGACGAGGCGCCGGTGGGGACCTTGGAATGCGCCTTGGTGGAGCGCCTGGCAATCGGTCTGTGGCGCCAGCGGCGGGCGGTGACGGCGGAGAGCGCGAGCCTGCATCTGCAGCGGTTGGCCTTGGCGGAGCCGGAGTGGCGGGTTATTCAGCAACTCTGCGGCGCCGACCTGGATCTGATCCGGGCGACCCTGGCGGATGGCCTGACGGTGGAGGCGGCCGAGGGGGTCGGCGAGGCTTTCGCGGCCTGGCAGGCGGTGCCGGATGCCGATAAGCCCCAGGATCTGGCCGCGCTGGAGGCGCGTTTTCCTCTCCTGCTGGAACTGCTCCAGGGGATCATGTCGGTGGATGCGGCGCTGCTGGTGGAGCTGGGGGCGCAGGGGTCGGAGTCGTCGGGGGCGGCGTCGCTGGGGGATCTGTTGGCGGCGCGCTGCGCGGGCTCCCTGACGGATTGCCTGGCCTTTGCCCAAGAGCACTTTCTGCGGCAGATGGCGATCCGCCGCGCCGCCGGCCATCTGCGCGCGGCCCGGCTGCTGCCGGCGGCCTCGGAGCAGTTGGCGCGCTACCAGTCGGCGCTGGACAATGAGTTGTATAAGGTGATCAAGGCCCTGCGGGAGGCGCAGACCCGCCGCCGGGCGTTATCGGTGCTGGATGCGGTGCCGGTGGGGGAGGGGGGGTAGGGGTTGCGGGCGTGCGGTCTTGCAGCAGGGCCGCGTCCAGGCGCTTGCTCCCTCCCCCCGGGTGGGGGAGGGCTGGGGAGAGGGTGTGCAGGGGGTTACGCCGCCGCAGGTCAAGAAGTATCCCCCCCGAGTAGGGCCCCGCAGACACCGTCGATTAGCGAGCCATTGTCATTGAACGGCTTGGGCGGTGTCTCTTGTGGTCGCGCTGTGCTAGCCTGATTATCAGCAAGTCAACCTTCGCCGAGGTCATCCGGGCATGAACGACCATCCGTCCACTAAACCAACATCCGCCCGTCGCCGCCTTACATCACCGGCGGGGGTTGCTGGGTGTACCAGGGTTTTGCAGGGTCACGAGCTGTTGGAGGATATGGAGGCCTATCGCGCCAAGGTGGCCGCCAGCCCGGAGTCCGCGCGTAACTTTCTCGTGCGCTTGGGCGTCATGACCGCGGAGGGTACCTTGAAGACCCTGATCCATGGCTAATCACTGGTCAATTTACCAACGCTCTCCCTACTTTGTGTTGGGGTTTCATGGTGGCGACAAAGCGACCATAGACGCCGTTCTTAGTGGCAATAGCGCGCATCTTGTTGAATCAAAGGGGCGCTTCGAGTGGCTGGGGAATGGCATCTATATTCTGGGAGAACGATCCGCAGCGCGGTTTGGAGTGGGCCGAAAGCGGCCATTCCAAGAAAAAGGCCAAGGAACCCGATGTGGTTGGAGCCATTATTGATCTCGGCCTGTGCCTGGATCTGACCACGCGGATGGGCCTTGATGAAGTCGCCAGGGCATTTGCCACCTTGAGCGATGCCTATGCCAGGACCGGTGAGCCTTTACCGACGAACGTCGGGGGCCCGGACCATTTTAAGCGTGAACTGGATTGCCAGGTTATCCAAGCCCTGCATCTCTACCGGCAAGAGCAGGGGCTGCAAGCGTACGATGCGGTGCGCGCCCCCTTCCCCGAGGATGAACCGCTCTTCAGTGGCGCGGGTTTTCGTCGGCGGAATCATATCCAGATTGCGGTCATTAATCCCAAGTGCATCAAGGGCTATTTCCGGCCCATGCAAGATCCATCAGCCTAATTCCGCCCATCATCCGCCGATTGGTTTTGCAGCAGGGCCGTGAGCCGCGCGATTTTGGCTAGGGCGGCGGCTTTCTCTGCTAGTGCCGTCTCTTTGGCTTGCAGCGCGGCGCGTTCTGCGTCGAGATGACGCTGGAGGGAGCGTTGCTGGCGCAGGAAATTCAGGCGGGCCTGATAGGCGTGATAGCTGCGCTCCTTATCGGAAAAGACCTGCAGGGTATTCATGGCTTGCCTCATTTCGTCGGTCTGCATCCAGTCCGGCAGCGTGGCTGCGTCCAGGCGCTTGCTCCCTCCCCCCGGCTACCGTCGCGTGTAGTAATATTTCCGTAACAAAAAATTCATAAAACTGTCGCATTTCAGAAATAATTCTGTAAGACTTCGCGGCTGTGGGGCCGTTGCGAGGGGGTGATCTGAACTCTGGCGAGGATGCTGGCGAGTGGCTGAAAGGGCTGCTGGTCGTGACTTCGCCAGGACACTTAGAAGAATCCTGGTTTTGCGTTCGCTTGGCCTCATGCCACGGCCGCCGTGAGGGGCGGGGTAGTTCCGCGCGGCATGGGTGGGCAGCCTCGATGCTGCAAGGAGGTTTGGCTCCTCCCGAGGGGAAAGTCCAAGAACAGCAGTTGCAAGATGGGCCAGTGAGTTTCCCCGGCCCTGATCCCCGCGGTGGGCGTTACTCGCCGCGCGTATCGGGTCTGGATCCCAGCAACAATCAGCAACAACCCAACAACCAGGCATTCAATGGATACTGTAACCATATTCGCCATAACGGCCATTGTGGTCGTACTGATCTTCGACTATACCAACGGGTTCCATGATGCGGCCAACATCATAGCGCCCATGATTGCCTCCCGCGCCATGACCCCCGTGCAAGCGGTGATCATCGTCGCGGCCTTCGAGTTTCTCGGGCCCTTGCTCGGCGGTACCGCCGTCGCCAACACCATCGGGAAATTTATTAACCTCAATGACGCATCAACGGTCTTGTCGGTCGCCGTGGTGATGTGCGGCGTCTTTGGGGCGATTTTCTGGAATATCTTGACGTGGTGGTACGGTATCCCTTCCTCCTCCTCTCACGCCTTGGTCGGCGGTCTGGCGGGTGCCGTTATCGCCGCGGTTGGCACCTCCGCCGTGGTGTGGGGCTTCGGGGAACTGGTTTCCAAGGGGCATCTCACGGGTGTCACCAAGGTAATCATGTCCTTGATCGTTTCGCCCTTGCTGGGGTTCTGGGTCGGCTTTCTCATCATGCGTCTTTTGAGTATGGTGCTTGCCAACGCCAAACCCTCCGCCAACAAACCACTGCGGAAGGTCCAGTTTGTCACCGCGGCGGCCCTGGCCTTTTCACATGGCGCCAATGACGCCCAAAAGAGCATGGGTATCATTACCCTGGTGCTGGTACTGGGTAACTTCATACCTACTTTCGAGGTTCCCTTCTGGGTCATTCTTTCCTGCGCCACCGTCATCACCCTGGGAATTCTCTCCGGCGGCTGGCGTATCGTGAAGACCGTGGGCTTTGCCATCTTCAAGATCCGTCCCATCCACGCGGTCAGTGCCCAATTGACCTCCGCGCTTATCATTTTCGGGGCCTCCGCCCTAGGCGCTCCGGTATCCACCACCCACGTGGTCAGTTCTTCCATCATGGGTATCGGCTCCTCGGAACGCCCCAAGGCGGTACGTTGGGCAAAGGCGCGAGACATCGCCAGTACCTGGATTATCACCATTCCGGGTTCGGGAGCGGTGGGGGCCCTCACCTATTACGTCATCGCTTTTGCAACGGGGGTTAGATGAGGAAAGCTCCGCCATCCTAGACCCGGCCCCCGCGCCGGTAAACCTTGACCCCTATCTGATTTTCGTTTTGCATTGAGGAACAGCACCATGAGTGGCGACTCGAATTCGGCGGTTGGCAAATTGATGGACCGCATTTTCCCGGTCATGCCGGACTTTTTCCGCATGATGAACGAGCAGTGCGATGTGGCCGTGCAGTCAACCACGGCTTTCCTCCGGTTCATGGAAACCGGGAGCGAGGATGCCCTGGATGAGGTACGTCGCCTCGAAAAAGAGGCGGACGACATCAAGAATCGGAATGTCGATGCCCTCTATAAGGCCTTTGCTACGCCTATGGATCGCGAGGATATCCTGCGTGCGATTCAGACCCTGGACTATGTGATCAATTACACCAAGATCACCGCGCGGGAGATGGGTGCCCTCCATTTCGATTCGGACAGGTACATCCTGGAGATGGCGGTCCTGTTGAACGAAGGGGTGGCATCCTTGCAGCGGGGCTATGCCAAACTGGCGAGCAACCCGGCCCTCGCGGATGTGGATGCCTCCGCCGCGCGCACCGCCGAGCGCCAGATGGAGCAAACTTATCGCCGCGCGCTGGTCCAGCTTTATGACAAGGACACCAACCTCAAGCTGTTGGCGGAAAAGGGGGAAGCCACGGCGGCGGAGGCCTTGAGCATGGCCCTGGATGTGTTTCGGACTCGGGAAATCTACCGGGATATGTTTGGGGCGGCGGACAAATTGCTGGAGGCCAGTCGCGTCCTGCACGACATCGTGGTCAAGATCGCTTAATCTCGCCTGACTTAGGTCAACCGCCAACCGCGGCTTGCGGTTGGCGTCTCGGTGTGCCGGCCATCATCCTCCGCCTGGCGCCTGGCTGAATGCCCTCATCTGAATACCCCGGCCGTGATCCCACCGGCCGGGGAGGGTAGCGACCCTTACCGCCAGCGTGACGCGACGCCAGGGCATCGTCAGGGGCCTTGATATCGTCGATGCTCAGCTTAACGGCGCGGTACTCGCGCTCATCATAGGCATGGAAAAATCCTCTGTTTCAGAAACCGCCGATCATAGCGTGTGGTCATAGCTTCAATTTGCTTCGCCACGCCCGGTAGGTGTCCGCCAGTTCCGCCGCTGCCACCACGGCGGACTCGATGGCCGCAAAACGCGTTTCCGGATCGTCGGGATATTCATGCGCCAGGCGATTACGCGTCTCCCGCCAGCTCAGCCAGTCATCGACACGCATAAATCCCAGCTTTTCCAGTCGGTTCAGGCGATCGATCATGGCCCAGTCTTCGTAAGGCTCGGCAAGTGCCGCCAGCGTCGCTGGCACCAGGCGTAACCCCATGACGTCTTGCAGCTTGGTAAAGCGAAACAGCAACTGGTCAAGGATTCTCAGCTTGTTGGGGTCTGATTCCAGGAGTAGCAGGCTGGCAGCGGGCGCAGCCTGCCAATCCCGCCAGGCGGATGCGAGCGTCGCAATATGCCGGTCGGCTTCCCAAAGGGCCGTCTCCAGGACATCCGCTATCGTCATTCCGGTACCTGCGTCAGTAATTGGCCGTGGCGGCGGGCCGCCTGGATGACCGGCCGGTCGTCGACGACCCCGGCGGGAACGATCAGGACGTCGATGCGCTGTTCGCCCAACTGGCGATAGAGCCGCGCGATGAAGCGATTACGGCGCTCGACCAATTCCTTGGGCGCCAGAGGCGTGGGTGGCTCGACCAGGAGATCAATATCGCCGCCGCGCCGCGCGTCATCCAGGCGTGAGCCGAACAGCCGGATCGTCGAACGGGGCGCGAAACATTCACGGGCCGCCCCCGCGATGGCCGCGAGTTGGGTGGGCGTCATACGCATGGGCATTATCTCTAAGCGAACTCTATCGATCATAGCTTACGG
Source organism: Chromatiaceae bacterium (assembly GCA_016714645.1). NCBI lineage: Bacteria > Pseudomonadati > Pseudomonadota > Gammaproteobacteria > Chromatiales > Chromatiaceae > Chromatiaceae bacterium. The sequence continues at coordinate 71,713 of JADKCI010000006.1, forward strand.
CACTGGCGCATGCGGCCGCTATTACGGGATATACCGCAGCGGGGTGTCCGCCGCGTGCCTGGCCGGGCACACGGCGGAAAATGGGCAAATTACCAAACGAACCCATTTCAAGTTTGAACAGGCCGCCGTTATTTTGCCGAGGGTCAGGCCGTGGGCAGGGCCGAGCAGCGCATCGACGCGGCGTCGATCGCGCAACTGGACACCTGGCTCGACGGTATCTTCGAGGCCCAGAGCCTGGAGGCCCTGATCGGTTCCGCACCCAACTGATCCGTGGGGCGAGGCGCGGCAGCGCCGCTCACCCGCATCAGCACCTTACGCACTGCGTTAGGTGTCTTGTCCCTGATGGAGACGCTGCGCTGATTCACCCTAGGTACCTTTCGCAAGGAGGCCCCGCGCATCCTTGAGCAAGAGCGGCCATGCTGTTCGAGCAAGGGTGATTGCATGAAACCTAACCGAGCATAGAAGTGCGCCGCCGCGTCGTCGATCGATCCGGTGGCGCGCGTCGAGGGGCTCCGGCGCGCCCAGGCTCATCGGCTCTCCCAGGGGTCGGGACGGGAGAAGAGGTCGCGTAGGCCCGGAGTACGCGGGACGCACGCAATCCAAGTGATCCTTGGACCGGCGTAGGTCGAGTTAGCGAAGCGTAACCCGACATTTGGCTACTTCCGCCTGTTACGCATGAGCACCTCGGATGACCTGCTGGCGCACCCTGGCCCCAGGCCGAAGGGATTGACTCGGTACCCGCCGCCTGCCTGGCTGGGCCGCGCCGCCCTTGCCCACCCCCATTCTTGCTATTACTGCTTGGCTAACTGTTAAGACCCGTGAGATTGTCTACCTTCCTTTTAAACAACCCCGGGCATTTCTCCTGCTAATCTTGCAGGGCCTGCACCGGCGCGATGTGCCCTAACGCGCGCTGGGGAATCAGCGCCTGGAGATTCGAGACGCCATGCCGGCGCAGGCAGCGATCCAGACCCGAGCGCGAAACATCGGGATTGAGGAACTCGCGCGTCACCGCCAGCAGGTCATCCAGGGGCAGGAGCAAGGTTTTACGCAACGCGATAACGACCCACTCCTGAGCCGGGGTGAGCGTGGTATGCAGACGATGGGACGATGCGACGCATCCTGACCGGTGTCGCGGCGCCGCCATTTGCGCACCGTGCTGCGATTCAGGTGGTACTCGCGGGCCAATTCGTGCTCTGACTTCGTGGATTCGCGCAGCTCCTGGCGGATGGCCGGGGTGGTGCGCGCATTCTTATGCAGGTTCAGATTCATGGTTCGCCGGTCTCCGGTCAGTCGTGGCCCTGGTCTTGCGCGTTGCGTGACGCGTGCGTTTAACCTCTTCCCTTCAACTCACCCGGACCGTGGCTGGCGGGTGATCTTCGACCGCCCCGCCCGTCAGCCACCCATCGCCGAGCTTATCCCCACCGCCGAGGTCAGCCCCCAGGAACCGGGTATTCAGGTGGTGCGGGGGTGATGTTGCCATCAGCCCGGCTGCGGCAGGCTGCCGGGGTAGGTATCAAAAGGCTCTGAATAGTCCGCCATCCGCCCTCGGGCGCCGTCGGTTTGCGCTATCCTGTGGCGGATCATGCCCCTGGCCATGCGGAGAAAAAATATGCCCCCGATTACCGGCAAGCTGCCCATTGGCATCCAGACCCTGCGTGAGATTCGTCAGGACGGCTATCTCTATGTGGATAAGACCCGCCATCTGCTGGAGATGGTGACCCAGGGCAAGGCCTATTTTCTCTCCCGCCCCCGCCGCTTTGGCAAGAGCCTGTTCCTCGATACCCTCAAGGAGGTGTTCGAGGGCAACCAGGCCCTTTTTTCTGGCCTCCACATCCATGACCGTTGGGACTGGCGGCAGACCTACCCGGTGATCAAACTGGATTTTACCGCCGGCCATGTGGCCAGCCGCGCTGCCCTGGATCTGCGCATCCGTCAACTCCTCGCCGAGAATCAGCAACGCCTGGGCTTGGCCCGCCCTGAGGCGGACAACGATATCCCCGGTTATTTTTCTCAACTGATTCAAGGGGCCCGCGAACGCTTCGGCCAGCCGGTCGTCATTTTGGTGGATGAATACGATAAGCCTATCCTGGATAATATCGAGGACCCGGTCATCGCCGCCGGGCAGCGTGACGGGCTCAAGAACCTCTACTCCGTCATGAAGGCCCAGGATGCCCACATCCGCTTCGTCTTTATGACCGGCGTCAGCAAATTCAGCAAGGTCAGCCTCTTTTCCGGCATCAACCAGTTACGCGACATCAGCCTCAGCGCCCAATATGCCACCCTGTGCGGTTACACCCAACAGGATCTGGAGACTACCTTCGCCGATCGCCTGCGCGGGGTGGACTGGGGTGAACTGAAACGCTGGTATAACGGCTATGGCTTCCTTGGCGAGACGGTGTACAACCCTTTCGACATCCTGCTGTTCATCAGCGAGGACCACAGTTATCGGAATTACTGGTTCGAGACCGGCAGCCCCAGCTTTCTCATCAAGCTGTTTCAGCGGGAGCGCTACTTCCTGCCCGAACTCGAGGAACTGGAGGTAACGGAGGAGATCCTTGACTCCTTCGATGTCGAGCGGATTGATCCCGTTACGCTGCTGTTCCAGGCGGGGTATCTGACGGTCAAGGGCATCCGTACCCACATGTTGCGCCAGACTTTCCGGCTGGGCGTCCCCAATCAGGAGGTCCGCCTCGCCCTCAACGACCAGTTCATCAACGCATATACTGGCCTGACCCGGGCGGACTGGGTAGTGGTAACGGGTGATTAGCGACTCGCTTGTCGATCTTTTCTATCATGCTATGCTCAGCCCGTTTAGCCCCCCGCCGTCCCTCGCGCCTCAGGAATTTGCTCATGACCCCGCTCCTTGCGACCTACCAGGAACTCCCATCCGAGCTACGGAGGCTGGTGCTCCTGACGGCGGTCTATGGGGAGGGCATCTACCTGACCACCCTCAAGACGCTGGTGAAGGAGCTGGGCTGGAAGGGCGAGGATGGCCGGGTCCTCTATCCACGCATCGACGCGACCCTGCGCGATCGTCTGTTGGGGCCGGGGCTGTGGCTTGATGATCGGGCGGGCCTGCGTTGTCATCCGGAGTTGGTCGAGGCGCTGACGGAGGAGGCCCGGGAGAAGGGGCTGCTGGAGCCGATCGTCGATGCGGCTTGCCGGCTGGTGCCCTATCGGCTGGGGGCCTATGGCATCGTCGATGATGAGTCTCAGCGCCGCTTTATGCGCGATGTCCGTTTCGCCATGCTGCGGAATGACCCCGGCCAGGTGTTTCGGCTGCTGGGCATGGATAAGCCGGATTATGTCCAGGCCAACCCTAAGTTCGCGGCGGATCTGGCGCGTATCTATGGTGACCGGCTCGCTCAGGCCCTGCCCGAGATCCAGTTCATGGCCCTGGACCCCATCCTGGATGAGGGCGATCTCCTGTTGCGGGACGCGCGGGAGCTCTATGCCCGCTTCGAGGCCTTTTTTGGCGTCATGCCCGATCCGGGCCCAGTGCTCGCCAACAGCTTGTGCCAGCGGCGGCTGATGCGGGGGGCCTTCGAGGCGGCGAAAACCCTGGCCCCGCCGGGCACCATCCTCGGCGCCATGACCCACGGCGTCGCGGCCTTTATGAGCGGGGATGACGCGACGGCCATTGCCCGCTTTCAGGAGGGGGTGGCCCTGCTGAAGAAGAGTGAGCGCAAGCGCAACATCCATATCCCGGGGCTGGCGGGAGTCTGTCATCTCCTGGCTTTGCTGCGGGAGGGCTCGCCCGCCGCCATGGCGATCTTGCGCACTCAGCTCGACGCGGCCCAGAAGCCCCTGTATCAGGATCATTTTCAGCGGTCCTTCCAGGTGCTGGAGGTGACCGTGGCGGTCATCCGGGAGGGTCGGGAGTTCAATAGCGGCCATCCCTTCTTTGCCCTGATCGCGGTTCAGAATCCCTGGCAGGAGCTGATTCAGGGCCTCTGTCTGCGCTGGCTGGGGGGGCAGCCCACCGTGGAGCGGCTGCGGCGGCTCAAGGAGCACCAGCGCAGCGCGACCCAGGGCGGTTACCTCTGGTATGCCCGCGAGGCGGCCCTGCTCCTGAATGCCTGGGGTGATGAGACCCAGTATGAAGGCATTGACGCCCTGGCTACCCAGCCCCTGATCAACCTGCGCCAGCCCGAGGCGTCCTGGGAGCGCGCCCTGCGCGTCCTGCGCGAGATCGCCACGCCGGCGGCCGCCGGCGCGGGCCCGGTCGCCAAGGCCGTGGGGGAGAGCGAACTCAGCATGGCCTGGGAGTTGACCGTCCTGAAGAATGGCCAGGTGTTCTTCGAGCCCCGGGAACGCAAACGCCGGGGCATGGGCTGGACCAAGGGCCGGGTGGTGGCCATCAAGCGGCTGCGGGAGGAACTGGATCGCTTTACCTATCTGACCCCGGCGGATCGGGCGATCTGCGGCTGTATCCGCGCCGAGCAGGTGGGCTGGGGCTGGGGCAGCTCCCGCACCGAGTATCTCATCGAGCCCCTCTGTGCCCTGCGGGCCGCCGTGGGTCATCCCTATCTGCAAACCCTGGCGGGTCCGGCGGAATTGGTCCAGGAACAGCCGTGCCTGCTGGTGGCGCGGACCAAGGATGGCATCCACATCACCCTGCACCCGCCCTGTGAGCGGGAGAGCAAGTATGCGGTCTCCCTGGAGGGCAGCCGGCTGCGGTTCTATGAGTTCACGGCGCAACACCAGTTGGCGGGCAACCTCTTGGGCAAGGAGGGTCTGCGGGTCCCCAAGGCCGCCGAGACCCAGGTCCTGGAGACCATCACCGCCCTGGCGCCCATGATTACCGTTCATTCCGAGATCGGCGGCGAGGCCGGTGGCGAGTTGGCCGGGGAGGTGGAGCGGGTGGCGGCGGACCCCCGGCCGCGCCTGCAACTTCACCCCCTGGCGGATGGCCTGCGCATCGCCTGCCTGGTGAAGCCCCTGGGCGACAAGGGGCCCAGCGCCCACCCGGGCGAGGGCGCGGCCTCCATCTTCAGCGAGATCGACGGCCAGCGGCTCCATGCCCGGCGCGATCTCAAGGCCGAACGGGCGGCGGTGGCGCACCTCTTTGCCGCTTGCCCCCATCTCGACCCCGAGTTCTGGGAATGGCCGCTGGACGAACCGGATCTGGCCCTGGAGACCCTGGAGGCCTTGCAGGAGTTGGGTGAGACGGTGGTGCTGGAGTGGCCCCAGGGCAAGGCCCTGCGGCTGGCCGGTAATCCGGGCCTGCGGGGGCTGGCGGTCAAAATCGGCGCCCAGCGGGATTGGTTCGGCGTGTCCGGGGAGCTGACCCTGGATGATGGCCGGGTGCTGGATATGGCGCGCCTGCTGGAGCTGCTGGGGTCGGCGCCCAGCCGCTTCGTCAAGATTGGCGAGGATGAATACCTGGCCCTGAGCCAGGAGTTGCGCAAGCGGCTGGATACCATCCGGGTCCTGCAGGACAAGGGCCGGGTCCATCCCCTGGCGGCGGGTCTGCTCGAAGAGGCCCTGGACGGGCTCCAGGTCAAGACCGACCGGGCCTGGCAGGCCCAACTCCAGCGCCTGACCGAGGCCCAGGATCTGGTCCCGGAGGTGCCCAGCACCCTCCGGGCGGAGTTGCGCGACTACCAGGTGGAGGGTTTCCGCTGGCTCGGGCGCCTGGCGCACTGGGGGGCAGGGGCCTGTCTCGCCGATGACATGGGGTTGGGCAAGACGGTGCAGACCCTGGCCCTGCTCCTGACCCGGGCCGCGGAGGGGCCGGCCCTGGTCCTGGCCCCCACCTCGGTCTGTTCCAACTGGGTCGAGGAGGCGGGGCGTTTTGCCCCCACGCTCAAGGCCCATCTGTTCGGGTCCGGGGACCGGGCGGCCTTTCTCGGCGCCCTGGGGCCCTTCGACCTGGTGATCTGTACCTACGGTCTGCTGTGGAGCGAGTCCGATGCCCTGACTCAGGTGCAGTGGCGCACCATCGTCGCCGACGAGGCCCAGGCCTTCAAGAACGCCCAGACCAAGCGCTCCAAGGCGGTGATGGACCTGAACGGCGATTTTCGCCTCATCACCACCGGCACCCCCATCGAGAACCACCTGGGGGAGTTGTGGAACCTGTTTCGCTTCATCAATCCGGGGCTCCTGGGGAGTCAGGAGCAGTTCAACCGGCGCTTCGCCATGCCTATCGAGCTGCGCCAGGACAAGGAGGCCAGCCGCCAGCTCAAGCGCCTGATCCGCCCCTTCATCCTGCGCCGGCTCAAGAGCGAGGTGCTATCGGAACTGCCGGAACGGACCGAGATCACCCTGCATGTGGAGTTGAGCGAGGCGGAACGCCTCTTCTACGAGGCCTTGCGCCGCACCGCCATCGAGCGCATCAGCCAGGTGGGGGGGCAGGGGCCCGGCGACGTCCGCTTCCAAGTCCTCGCCGAGATCATGCGGCTGCGCCGGGCCTGCTGTAACCCCAAGCTGGTCATGCCCGAGAGCCCTATTCCCAGCGCCAAACTCCTGGCCTTCGCGGAGATTGTCGAGGAATTGCGCGACAACCGGCATAAGGCGCTGGTCTTCAGCCAATTTGTCGATCATCTGACCCTGGTGCGGGCCTGGCTCGATGCCCAGGGGATTGCCTATCAGTACCTGGATGGGGCCACGCCCATCAAGCGCCGGCAGGAGGCCGTGGCGGCCTTCCAGGCGGGCCGGGGGGATTTTTTCCTGATCAGCCTCAAGGCGGGGGGCGCCGGGCTCAACCTGACGGCGGCGGATTATGTCATCCACCTCGATCCCTGGTGGAACCCCGCCGTCGAGGATCAGGCCTCGGACCGCGCCCATCGCATCGGCCAGCTACGGCCGGTGACCATCTACCGGCTGGTGGCCCGGGATACCATCGAGGATCGGATACTCGACCTGCATCGCCACAAGCGCGATCTGGCCGATTCCCTGCTGGAGGGCACCGAGATGAGTGCCCGCCTGGGGGTGGAGGAGATGATGGCCTTGCTGAGGGAGGCGGGGTAGGGGCGCGGGAGGTGCTTGAGGAATCGGGACCGTTTCGCCTAACTCCCTCCCCCCTCGCGGGGGAGGGCTGGGGAGAGGGGGCTGAACGCCCGGCTTATGCCCCCACCACCCGCCAGTCGGCCTGCACCAGATTGCGGGCCTGACGTTCGAAGACCAGCCCGACCTCGAACAGCCCCTGGTTGGGCAGACCGCGATACTTGGCGCTGTAGTCGCGGGCGCGGATCTGATCCAGGGCCGGGTTGGCGCCGCTTTGCAGGCGTAAGGGCGAGGCGGCGTCGTCTGACAGCGGGTCGAGGGGTGTGACGGGCCGAGCGGGGGTTTGGCCGCGCTGGAGTTTGATCTCGATAACGTAGATGAAGCCCTCTAGCTTGAGGGTCAGATCAACCTGACCCTGGTTGCCAATGTCCTCGGGGATGATGTCGGCGTTGAGGCTAACGAAGAAGGCGTAGAGGACGCTGGCGTAATAGCCCTCGGCATCCGGGAGATCATTCTGCGTGAAGTTGCGCCAGGGGATACCGGCGAACAGGCGGTGGATGGCGGCGACCAGGCCGGGCAGACCGCCCTGGATCAAACAGCCATAGAGGGCGTCTTGGCGCGGCGCCCGGCTACTGGGCAGAGTGCCGAGATAGCCGTCGATCAGGTGATCGGCCAGCGCCATATTCACCTCCTGGTTCGGCAGGCGCAGGCGGTAGAGCAGTCGCGACCGCTGCCAGCGGCTCTCGGCGATGGTCAGATACCCGGCCTGAAACCATGGGTGGCGAGGCCCCGAAACAGCTCCTCGCTGCCCTCGAACAGCTCCTTGAGGGTATCCAGAAACAGGCTCTTGCCGAAGCGGCGGGGGCGCGAGAGGAAGTAATATTTGCCCTCACTTGCCAGGGCAAAGGCCTGCGCGGTCTTGTCAACGTAGGTATAGCCCTCGGCAATGATCTGGCGGAAGGTCTGGATGCCGATGGGCAGTTTCTGCAACCGGGGGCTCATGGCGGCTCCTGATGGAGGGCAGGGCGAGGATGCCGACAGTCTAGCCCAACTGTCCAACGACCGCCGTTCTCCGCGGGCACCCGTCAAAAACCCTCACGCCTCACCCATTAATGCCCGCCGCCCTTGAGGGCGTTGCACATCCCTTCGATGGTGTCCTTGGCGCCCAGGGACTGGATCTGCTCCTGGGTCTCGGGGCGGACGTCGTAGGCATGGACGTCGCAACCCAGGCGGCGGGCGGTGGCGATGGCCTGGAGGCCGGCGACGCCGGCGCCGGCCTCGATCTGGACCTGGAAACCGGTCTTGACCAGCTTTTTGACCATCTCGGGGGAGGAGGCGACGCGGGTTTCCCCGGCGCAAGTCTCTTGGGGTACACCGATTTTCATAACAGCGGCATGCTTCGGCCAGGGCTAGAAAATTAATGGGCGAATCAGAGCAGCCCCCGCGTGCCAGGGAATCAAGGCATGGGGTGGGTTTATTGAGGCCAAGCCGGCGGGCTCGCGCTATGGTGGTGCGTAATTGATGGCCTTTGCCCCAATTATGAGCAAGGTTCGCGGCTTCTCGGTTTGGGGCGAGGCCGGAGCTTGGCCGGTGGGGGCCCTCGGGCAGGATTCCTGCACCGTGAGGGGGCAAGGCGCACCCTGGCTCGGGGCTGGGGGCCAGGTCCTTATTCGCTGGGCAGTTTTGGCATACATTTGGCATAATATCCCAAGCCTAACGAAATGCCGCCTCTGACTTGGCGGCCGAAAATCCGATACCGGTTCCCATGAGGTGAGCGATGAGCCTTAACGGCCTACCCCAAGCGCAGGGACTCTATGACCCCGCCTACGAGCATGATGCCTGTGGCGTGGGCTTCGTCTGCAATATCAAGAATGTCAAGAGCCGCCGTATCGTCGAGCAGGGTCTGGAGATCCTGGTCCGCCTGACGCACCGCGGGGCCGTGGGGGCCGATCCCCGCGCCGGTGATGGAGCCGGCATCCTGGTGCAGATCCCCGACGCCTTCCTGCGCGCCGAGGTGGGCTTCGAACTGCCCCCGGTGGGCAGCTATGCGGTCGGCATGATCTTTTTGCCCCGGGAGAGCGGTCGCCATGGGGAGATCCAGGCGGTCATTGAGCGCCAGATCGCCGAGGGCGGTGATCGGGTCCTGGGTTGGCGTGCCGTGCCGGTGGACAGCAGCGTCCTGAGTGCGAGCGTCCTCCCCACGGAGCCCGTGGTCCGCCAGCTATTCATCGCCCGCGGGGAGCGACATCTGGACCAGGACGCCTTCGAGCGCAGCCTTTTCGTGACCCGTAAGCGCATGGATAACGCCATCCGCTTCGCCGGGCTGCCCCAGGCCAGCTTTTACGTCGCCTCTCTCTCCACCCGCACCCTGGTCTATAAGGGCATGTTCCTGGCGGACCAGGTGGGGACCTACTACCGGGATCTGCACCATCCGCTGTTTGAGTCGGCCCTGGCCCTGGTCCACCAGCGTTTCTCCACCAATACCTTCCCGACCTGGAACCTGGCCCACCCCTTCCGCATGATCGCCCACAATGGCGAGATCAATACCCTGCGCGGCAACCTCAACTGGATGGCGGCCCGTCGCCACAACATGACGTCCGAGATCATCGGCCCGGACCTGGACAAGATCTGGCCCCTGATTCCCGAGAATCAGTCCGACTCCGCCTGTTTCGACAACGCCCTGGAACTCCTGGTGGTGGGCGGCTATTCCCTGGCCCACGCCATGATGGTCCTGATCCCCGAGGCCTGGGCCGGCAACCCACTGATGGACGATCGGCGCCGCGCCTTCTACGAGTACCACGCCGCCCTCATGGAGCCCTGGGATGGCCCGGCGGCGGTGGCCTTCACCGATGGCCGCCAGATTGGCGCCACCCTGGATCGCAATGGTCTGCGGCCCGCCCGCTATCTGATCACGGACGACGATCTGGTGGTCATGGCCTCCGAGATGGGCGTCCTGGACATCCCCGAGGAGCGCATCGTCCGTAAGTGGCGCCTGCAGCCCGGCAAGATGTTCCTCATCGATCTGGAGCAGGGGCGCATCATCGATGACGCCGAGGTCAAGGCCAGCCTGGCGGCCGCCAAGCCCTACCAGGAGTGGCTGGATCGCACCCAGATTCGCCTACGTGAGTTGCCGCCGGATATCGGCCCCATGGCCCCCGGTGCCCAGGCCCTGCTCGATCGCCAGCAGGCCTTCGGCTATACCCAGGAAGACCTCAAGTTCCTGATGACGCCCATGGCCACCACCGGCGAGGAGGCGGTGGGCTCCATGGGGGCGGACAACCCCATCGCCATCCTGTCGAATAAGCCCAAGCCCCTATTCAATTACTTCCAGCAGAACTTCGCCCAGGTCACCAACCCGCCCATCGACCCCATCCGCGAGGAGCTGGTGATGTCGCTGGTGTCCCTGATCGGGCCGCGCCCGAATCTGCTGGGCATCCACGACGGTGGCAACCACCTGCGGCTGGAGGTGGATCACCCCATCCTGACCAACACGGACCTGGCCCGCATCCGTCATATCGAGGATCACACCGCCGGGGCCTTCCGCACCCAGACCATCAGCATCTGTTACCCGGTGGATCAGGGGTCCGCAGGCATGAAGTCCGCCGTGGCCCTGCTCTGCGCGGCGGCGGAGCGGGCGGTCCGCGACGGCCACAACATCCTGGTGCTCTCGGACCGGGAGGTCGATGCGGACCATATTCCTATCCCCGCCCCGCTGGCCACCGCCGCCGTGCACCATCATCTGGTGCGCATGGGCCTGCGCACCGAGTCGGGTCTGGTGGTGGAGACGGGGGCGGCCCGCGAGATCCATCATTTCGCCGTCCTGGCCGGCTATGGCGCCGAGGCCATCAACCCCTACCTCGCCTTCGACAGCCTCTCGGCCCTGCGCCCCCAGCTGGCGGAGAAGATTTCCGAGGCGGAATTGCACAACCGCTATATGAAGAGCATCAAGAAGGGGCTGCTCAAGGTCATGTCCAAGATGGGCATCTCGACCTACCAATCCTACTGTGGTGCCCAGATCTTCGATGCCGTGGGGCTCTCCAGCGACTTTGTGGAGACCTATTTCACCGGCACGGCGACGCGCATCGAGGGTGTCGGCCTGCGGGAGATCGCGGAAGAGGCGGTGCGCTGGCACGCCGATGCCTTTGGCGCCAATCCTATCTACGAAAATGATCTGGACGTGGGCGGTGACTACGCCTTCCGCATCCGTGGCGAGGCCCATGCCTGGACCCCGGATTCCATCGCCCAGCTACAGCACGCCACCCGCGCCAACGACTGGCCGACCTACGAGGCCTTTTCCCGCACCATCAACGATCAGAATGAGCGGCTGCTGACCCTGCGCGGCCTGTTCGAGCTGGCCCTGGACCGCAACCCGGTGCCTCTCGACGAGGTCGAGCCGGCGGCCGGGATCGTCAAGCGCTTCGCCACCGGGGCCATGTCCTTCGGGTCCATCTCCCAGGAGGCCCACACCACTCTCGCCATCGCCATGAACCAGATCGGCGGTAAGTCCAATACGGGCGAGGGCGGCGAGGAGCCGGAGCGCTTCCTCCCCCTGGCGGATGGCTCGCGTAATCCCCAGCGCTCCGCCATCAAGCAGGTGGCCTCGGGGCGGTTTGGGGTGACCACTGAATACCTGGTCAACGCCGACGACATCCAGATCAAGATGGCGCAGGGCGCCAAGCCGGGAGAGGGCGGCCAGTTACCCGGCCATAAGGTGAGCAAACAGATCGCCCGGGTGCGGCACTCGACGCCGGGGGTTGGCCTCATCTCGCCGCCGCCGCACCATGACATCTATTCCATAGAGGATCTGGCGCAGCTCATCCATGACCTCAAGAACGTCAACCCCGGGGCCCGCATCTCGGTGAAGCTGGTCTCGGAGGTGGGCGTCGGCACGGTCGCGGCGGGTGTGGCCAAGGCCCACGCCGATCATGTCACCATCTCGGGCTACGAGGGCGGTACCGGGGCCTCGCCCCTGACCTCCATCAAGCATGCGGGTTCGCCATGGGAGATCGGCCTGGCCGAAACCCATCAGACCCTGGTGCTCAACCGCCTGCGCGGGCGCATCGCGGTGCAGGTCGATGGCGGCCTGCGTACCGGGCGCGACGTGGTGGTCGGGGCCCTGCTCGGGGCCGATGAGTTCGGCTTTGCGACCGCGCCCCTGGTGGTGTCGGGCTGCATCATGATGCGCAAGTGTCACCTCAATACCTGCCCGGTGGGAGTGGCGACCCAGGACCCGGAGTTGCGCAAGCGCTTCACGGGTAAGCCGGAACACGTCATCAATTATTTCTTCTTCGTGGCCGAGGAGGTGCGCCGTCTGATGGCGCGGCTGGGCTTCCGGCGCTTCGAGGACATGATCGGGCGCGCCGATCTTATCGATGTGCGCCGGGCCATCAGTCATTGGAAGGCCAAGGGCCTGGATTTCGCCCGCCTGCTGCACCTGCCGCCGGCTCGGGAGGGGGTCGCGACCCATCACTGCGAGCCCCAGGATCATGGCCTGGACAAGGCCCTGGATCACGAATTGATACGCCAGGCCGGGCCGGCCCTGGAGGGCGGCCAGCCGGTGCGGATCGAGATTCAGGTCCGTAACCACAACCGCACCTTTGGCGCCATGCTCTCGGGCCGGGTCGCGGCTCGCTACGGTCACGCCGGTCTGCCGGAGGACTGCATCTCGATCCGGGCCCTGGGCACCGCGGGCCAGTCCTTCGGGGCCTGGCTGGCGCGTGGCATCACGGTCGCCCTGGAGGGCGTCGCCAATGACTATGTGGGCAAGGGGCTCTCGGGCGGGCGCATCATCGCCCAGCCCCCGGCCAATACAGGCCTGGCCCGCGCCGAGGACAACATCATCGTCGGCAACACGGCCCTCTATGGCGCTATCTCCGGTGAGTGCTTCCTGCGCGGCGTCGCGGGCGAGCGCTTCGCGGTGCGTAACTCTGGGGCCACGGCGGTGGTCGAGGGGGTCGGTGATCATGGCTGCGAGTACATGACGGGTGGCGTGGTCGTCTGCCTGGGGCCCACGGGCCGCAACTTCGCGGCGGGCATGAGCGGCGGTATCGCCTATGTCCTCGACGAGGAGGGCCATTTCGCCAAGCGCTGCAACCAGACCATGGTCGAGCTCGAGCCTATCCCCCCCGAGGACGCCGCCCTGGAGGCCCTGTATCACCAGGGGGGTGACCTCGCGGCCCACGGCCGGGTCGATGTGAGTCACGACATGACGCGCTTCGATGCCGTCCGTCTGCGGCAACTGGTAGAGCGTCACCGCGACTACACCGGCAGCCCCGTCGCGCAACGGCTCCTCGACCATTGGGCCGAGAGCCTGCAGAAGTTCGTTAAGGTCATGCCGGTGGATTACCGGCGTGCGCTCACCCAGTTGCTCGCGGAACAACAGGCCGCGCTCGCCAAGGCCGCTTAGGAGGATCGCCAATCATGGGCAAGACAACCGGATTCATGGAATATCAGCGACAGGATCGGGCCTACGCCCCCGTCGCGGACCGTCTGCAAAATTACCAGGAGTTCGTCATTCCCCTGGGCGAGGAGGGGATGCGCCAGCAGGGGGCGCGCTGCATGGACTGCGGCATCCCCTTCTGTCATCAAGGCTGTCCGGTCAATAACCTGATTCCTGACTGGAACGACCTGGTATTTCGCGGCGATTGGCGACGGGCCATCGAGGTGCTGCACTCCACCAATAACTTTCCGGAGTTCACCGGTCGTATCTGTCCGGCCCCCTGCGAGGCCTCCTGCACCCTGAACATCGACGACACCCCGGTGGCCATCAAGGCCATCGAGTGTGCCATCGTCGATCGGGCCTGGGAGGAGGGCTGGATTCAGCCCAATATCCCGGAGCACCGCACCGGGCGGCGCATCGCCGTGGTGGGGTCGGGCCCGGCGGGCCTGGCCTGTGCACAGCAACTGGCGCGGGTCGGCCACAAGGTGCATGTTTACGAGAAGGCCGATCGGATCGGGGGCCTGCTACGCTACGGTATCCCGGACTTCAAGATGGAGAAGTTCCTGATCGACCGTCGCATCGCCCAGATGCATGCCGAGGGGGTGGCCTTCCATACCCAGACCCACGTCGGGGTGGATATGCCGGTGAGTCGGCTGCTGGACGACTTCGATGCCCTGGTCCTGGCGGGCGGGTCCGAGTATCCCCGTGATCTGCCCATCCCGGGCCGGGAACTGGAGGGGGTGCATTTCGCCCTGGATTTTCTGCAACCCCAGAATCACCGCGTCGCTGGCGATCGCATTAACGGCTTCACCGCCGAGGCGCGACACGTGGTGGTGATTGGCGGGGGCGATACAGGTTCCGACTGCATCGGCACCTCGAATCGCCAGGGTGCCCAGTCGGTGACCCAGATCGAAATTCTGCCCAAGCCCCCGGAGCGGGAGAACAAGGCCCTGACCTGGCCGGAATGGCCTAATCGTCTGCGGACCTCCTCCTCCCACGAGGAGGGTTGCGAGCGGATGTGGTCCATCGCCACCAAGGCCTTCCTCGACGATGGCCAGGGTCGGGTGCGGGCCGTGGCCTGCGTGCGGGTCGAATGGGCGCGGGATGAGGCGGGGGGCTGGCGCATGACCGAGGTCCCCGGCTCGGCGTTTGAGTTGCAGGCGGATCTGGTCTTGCTGGCCATGGGTTTCGTGCATCCCGTGCGCGAGGGCCTGCTGGCGGGCCTGCGGGTGGAACTGGACAGCCGGGGCAACGTCAAGAGCGGGACCGAGGGCCCCGAGGCCTACCATACCTCGGCGCCGCGGGTCTTCACCGCCGGCGATATGCGCCGGGGCCAATCCCTGGTGGTCTGGGCGATTCGCGAGGGGCGCCAATGCGCGCGGTCGGTGGATGAGTATCTGATGGGCAAGTCCGAGCTGCCCCGCTAGCAGCGGCGGGCCTGGAGGCAAAAAAAGGGGCGATCCTGGCGGACCGCCCCTTTTTCGTGGGTCAGCCTAGCGCGTTACACGCAACCCTGGGCCAGCATGGCGTCGGCCACCTTGACGAAGCCGGCGACGTTGGCGCCGCGGACATAATTCACGAAGCCATCCTGCTCGCCATACTGGACGCAGTTGGCGTGGATCGACTTCATGATCTGCTGGAGGCGCATATCCACCTCCGCGCGCGGCCAGCCGACGACGCCTGCGTTCTGGGTCATCTCCAGGCCAGAAACCGAGACGCCACCAGC
This sequence comes from Chromatiaceae bacterium, assembly GCA_016714645.1. Taxonomy (NCBI): domain Bacteria; kingdom Pseudomonadati; phylum Pseudomonadota; class Gammaproteobacteria; order Chromatiales; family Chromatiaceae; species Chromatiaceae bacterium. The sequence continues at coordinate 86,826 of JADKCI010000006.1, forward strand.
GTTGGCGGCCTTGCCGGGTCCGTACAGGATGCGGGCCGCCAGGAAGACCTCGACACCCTCCGGGGTGGTGGGCATGTTGGCCCCCTCGGAGACGCAGAGGCAGCCGTTGGCCACCAGGGTCCGGGCATCGCTCTCGTCTACCTCGTTCTGGGTGGCGCTGGGGAAGGCCAGGTCGCACTTGACGCCCCAGGGCCTTTGACCGGCCAGGAAGCGGGCATTGGGGAAGCGGTTGGCGTATTCGCTGATCCGGCCCCGGCGCACGTTCTTGAGATCCATGACCCAGGCAAGCTTCTCGGCGTCGATGCCATCCTCGTCCACGATGGTGCCACCGGAATCGGAGAGGGTGACGGGCTTGGCGCCGCAGTCAATCAATTTTTCCACCGTGTACTGGGCGACATTGCCGGAGCCGGAGACGGTCGCGACCCTGCCTCTGACGTCCTGGCCACGGGTCGCCAACATCTCCTGGGCGAAATAGACGGCGCCGTAGCCCGTCGCCTCGGGACGTAGCAGTGAGCCACCAAAGGAGAGGCCTTTGCCGGTCAGGACGCCGTTAAAGCGGTTGGCGATACGCTTGTATTGCCCAAAGAGATAGCCAATCTCGCGACCACCCACGCCGATATCACCGGCGGGTACGTCGGTATCGGGGCCGATGTGGCGATAGAGTTCGGTCATGAAGGACTGGCAAAAGCGCATGACCTCATTGTTGCTCTTGCCCTTGGGATCGAAGTCCGAACCGCCCTTGCCGCCGCCCATGGAGAGGGTGGTGAGGCTGTTCTTGAGGACCTGTTCAAAGGCGAGGAATTTGAGGACGCCGAGGGTGACGGTGGGATGAAAGCGCAGGCCGCCTTTATAGGGGCCAATGGCGCTATTCATCTCGATGCGGTAGCCGCGATTGATCTGCATCTGGCCCTGATCATCGATCCAGGGCACCCGGAACATAACCACCCGTTCGGGTTCCACCAGTCGATCCAGGATGCGCGCCTCGCGATAGGCCGGGGTCGCCTCGACCACCGGATAGACGGAGTGAATGACCTCATGCACGGCTTGATGGAATTCAGGCTCATTCGGGTTCTTGGCTACGACCTCGGCCACGAATGCGGCGATTGCCTTTGTATTGGATGACATAGGATTTTTCTTCGGGCGGCGCCCGTCTCAGTGGGTAAATGAGAAGCTTGCGCGGATACTTTGCCCACGCAGTTTATCCAGGATCGGCTGGGGCAATGGTGATGAACCACCCAAGCCTTTCAAGGGGCGGGAAATAGTAGGCCTATCGGTGTCTTCACGCAACTTGCCAGAATCAGGAATACTTATTCGCGGACAAGCCTTTTCGGGGTAGGCGGCTAAGGGTTTATTGCAGATGACGCGCCAGCATAAAGGCCTCGGCGGCGTCGCATCCGACACTGGCGCCCCGCCAGCGGGCCAGGTGCTCGATGCCTTGGCGGGAACGGGGGTGGGGCCAGTCACGCAACTCGTCGGCATAGGCATCCAGGGCCGCGAGTTTGCCATCCAGCGTGGTGCTGATGTCCACGAACCAATGGGGGGTGAAGGCCAGGCCGGAGCCGGGGGGCTGCCACTCGGTGCTGGAGGGCAACTCAAAACAGAGGAGGGTGCGGACGGGGTGCCCCCGCTGGGGCCGGCAGGCAGTGATGACGGCCTGATGGGTGCGGCGGTGGTCGCTGTTGAGATCACCGGCATGGTGGGTGAAGAGGGTGGTGGGGCGATACAGGTCGATCAGGGCCTCCACCTTCTGGGTGATGTCCAGCAGGGGGATGCTGTCCAGCCGGTTGTCGGGCAGGTCGTCAAAGCTCAGGGAGGCGGCGCCCAGGATTTGGGCGGCGGACTCGGCGGCGGCGCGCCTATGTGCCAGTTCCGCCTGTCGCCGGGCGGGGTCCGGGTTGCGCGCTCCGATGCCGTCGGCCAGGAAGGCAATATGCACCTCGGCGCCCGCCGCCGTGAGCTTGAGGATGGCGCCGCCACAACCGAGGACTTCGTCATCGGGGTGGGCGGCGATGATGAGGGTGCGGTTCGCCATGCGGTCAGGACCTGTCAAGGGGATGGGTTGGCGTCGGATTGCTTGCGGCCCGGGCTCATTCAGGCCAGGGCGGCGGTCAACACCGCCATAACCCGGTCCTGCTCGGCCTCGGTCATGGTGGGGAAGAGCGGCAGGCTGATAGCGTGGTCATAGTAGGCCTCGGCCTGGGGAAAGTCGCCGCGCCGGAACCCGAATCGAGCGAAATCCGGCTGGGTATGGACCGGGATGTAGTGGACATTGACCCCAATGTCGGCCAGGCGCAGGGCCTCGAAAATCCGGCGTCTTTCCCTTAGGACCTGGATGGGGTAGAGATGAAGCGCCGATTGATGTCCCGGATCGCGATAGGGCAGGCGCAGGGGCAGATCCGCGAGGCCCCGGTCATAGCGCGCGGCCAGGCGCTGGCGGCAGGTGACATAGTCGTCGAGGCGTTGCAGTTGGCTGTGACCCAGGGCGGCCTGGATATCGGTGAGGCGATAGTTGAAACCCAACTCCATCTGCTGGTAATACCAGGGGCCCTCGGGTTCCCCCCGCATGCCGGCCGGGTCGCGGCTGATGCCGTGGCTGCGCAACCGGGCCATGCGCTCCGCCAGGGCGGGGTCGTTGGTGGTGGCCAGCCCGCCTTCGCCGGTGGTGATGATCTTGACCGGGTGGAAGCTGAAGACGGTGATGTCGCTGTAGCGACAGTTGCCGATGGCTTCCCCCCGATAGCGTCCGCCGATGGCGTGGGAGGCATCCTCGATGATGCGAAATCCGTAGCGCTGGCCCAGTTCGGCGATGGGCCGCATAGCGCAGGGCTGGCCAGCGAAGTGGACCGGGATGACCACCTTGGGCAGCCGGCCGCTGGCCGCGGCCTGTTCCAGCTTGGCGGCCAGGGCCGCGGGGCTCAGGTTGTAGCTGTCCGGGTCGATATCGACGAAATCCACCGCGGCACCGCAATAGCGCCCGCAATTGGCGGAGGCGACGAAGGTGTTGGGGGAGGTCCAGAGCCAGTCGCCAGGGCCGAGGTCGAGGGCCAGACAGGCGATATGCAGGGCGCTGGTGGCGGAATTGACCGCCACGCCGTGGGCGGCACCGCAATAGTCGGCGATGGCCCGCTCGAAGCGCGGCACCGCCGGGCCCTGGGTGAGGAAGTCGGAACCCAGCACCGCCGAAACGGCGGCGATGTCGGCGGCGGTGATCTCCTGGCGGCCATAGGGGATCATGTTGGTGGCCCCTGCCTCACAACTCCACGTTCATTTCATGCTGAATCATGGCGCGCAAGTCCTCGACGGTGAGAAAGTGCGGATTGGTGCCGCTGTTATAGGCATAGCCGGGTTCGACCGCCGGGCAGCCCAGACGCTCGCAATACTGGTCAACGCTGTACTTGGCGGCCATGGGCAGAATGGCGAAGTAGCGGCCGAGATCGACGGTATTGAAGCTGTCACTGGCGGTGATCATTTCCTCGTGGAGTTTCTCGCCGGGACGGATACCGATGACGGTGTGCTCGCAGTCGGGGCCAATGGCCTGGGCCAGGTCCGTGATGCGATAGCTGGGGATCTTGGGGACCAGGATCTCGCCGCCATGGGCGTTTTCCAGGGCCCAGAGGACCATGTCCACCCCCTCCTGCAGGCAAATGTTGAACCGGGTCATCTCGGGGTCGGTGATGGGCAGAATGCCGGTCTTGCGGCGAGCGAGAAAGAAGGGGACGACGGAGCCCCGGCTGCCCAGGACGTTGCCGTAACGCACCACGGCAAAACGGATGTCGCGCTGGCCGCGGATATTGTTGGCGGCGGTGAAGAGTTTGTCGGAACAGAGTTTGGTGGCGCCGTAAAGATTGATGGGGGCGGCTGCCTTGTCGGTGGAGAGGGAGATGACCCGCTTGACGTTGCATTCCAGGCAGGCATCCACCAGATTCTGGGCTCCCAGAATGTTGGTCTTGATGAACTCCGAGGGATTGAACTCGGCGGCCGGTACCTGTTTCAGGGCGGCGGCATGGATGACGGTATCGATACCTTCGAGGGCGCGCTTGAGGCGGTTGTAATCGCGTACGTCCCCGATGAAATAGCGCAGGTTGGGATAGATGGCCGGGTCGAAGACCTGCGACATTTCATACTGTTTGAGCTCGTCGCGACTAAAGATGACCAATCGCCGGGTTTTGGGATGAGCATCCAGTACCGTCTTGACGAAGGCCTTGCCGAAGGAGCCGGTGCCGCCCGTGATGAGTATGGAACTGTCGGTGAACATGGAATTCAGGTCTGATATGCGCCCGGAGGATTCCCGTGGGCGAGTGATAGCGAGCCGTCAGCGTACCGGCTGAACCCCGAGGAAACGATGCCATTTACGGGTTCTGTTGACCTTGGCCGGGCGGGCGATGGGATTTTCGAGAAAGAATTGCACGGCCTGGGCTACGGACAGGCCCCGGTGATGAATCGTCGCCAGGTGCCCGGTGATCGCCTCCCGCCAGCCGCGCTTGTTGGCCCAGTAGTGGGTGAAGTAAGGCTCCTGCCCGTCCGGATTGACTTCACGGATTTCCTGGTTATTGGCCGTCATGGCCGCGCTCATGGCGATCTGTTCGGTCAGCCGGTGCAGGACGTCCGTTGCCAGGATGGCGTCACAGACCGCCAGGGATTTTTTGACCAAGGGGAGATTGGCGCCGGAGAGTCCGGTAATGCCGGTATTCCACATGGGGGTCTTGCGGTCTATGGTGATCCCCGACCATTCCCGGTTGCCGACCTGTGCCCACAACTTTTTGGCGCCCTTATTGCCTTTGCGACCGCTGTCGTAGAGATTGTATTCAAAGCGATCCATATAGATGGCGCCCGCCTTTATCCCGGCGATCACGGGGGCGAGACTGCGATTGAGTACCATGTCGGAATCGAGGTAGAAGACCGCATCCGCGGCGGGTTGCAGCTCCAATCCGAATTCCACGGTCTTGATGAGGGCGCGAAAAAAGTGCCCCTCCGGCCCTATCCACTGGTTAACGTCCTGTTCGGACATGCCATGCACCCTGACGGCATCGCCAAACCAATTAAAGTGGTCCGGGTGATCCGTGGCGATGGCAATATCGTAGGGCGGTTCGGCATGAGCGATCAGGCTCAGAATTAACCAGTGCGCTTGCCAATAGAGGGCATCATCCTTGCCGAATACCATGATGGTGTAACGCGTGAGCATGATTCATTCCGCTCATGCAGACTGAAGGTTGAAGGGTTATTCGGAAGACAATCGCTATCTTGGCTCTTGATTCTGAATGACGCCCGAAAATATTTACAAGATTTTTCAATATTGTAGTCCCGTCATCTGGGCCGCGCAATATTAGGGTAACGCCAGGCCCCGGATTACCCTGGGGTTCAGTCCCAAGCGAACAACCGGCCTCGCGGACCCCTGCTGGCTAACCTAGGCCCACCGGTTGGCAAGGTCGTATAATCCCGATTCGCGCCACTTCCTCTGGTCGGAGCCCCGCGGCAGGCGGGGTGGGTTGGGGCCGGCCAGCTTGCCACAGACCCAGGTATCCGCATGATCGAATCCCACTTCAGCACCGGCATCACGGCCCTCGACCGCGTCTTCCGGGGTTTGCTGCCCGGTGACAACCTGGTCTGGCATATCGATGACATCGCTGATTTCGTGCCCCTGGTGCCGGCCTATTGCCGGGCGGCGCGCAAAGAGGGGCGCCGGTTGATTTACTTCCGCTTCGCCGATCACCCCCCGCTGTTCCAAGAGGGTGACGCGGGGGAGATCCACTATCTGGATATCTCCCTGGGCTTCGAGCGCTTTATCACCCAGGTCCGGGCGGAGATCCGCGAGGCGGGTCGCGGGGCCTTCTTTTTGTTCGACTGCCTGTCCACCCTGGCCGAGGCCTGGTCCAGCGACCGGATGCTCGGCAATTTCTTTATGCTGACCTGCCCCTATGTCTTCGACCTGGAGTCCCTGGCCTATTTCCCCCTCCAGCGTAACACCCATTCGGTGCAGGCCACGGTTCCCATCTCCCACACCACCCAGATTCTGACCGAGGTCTATCGGCGTAAGGGGAAGGTCTATATCCAGCCGAGCAAGGTCGAACATCGCTACTCGCCGACCATGTACATGCTGCATGTCTGGGAGGGCGATCACTTCACGCCGATCTCGGACAGCGCGACCATCGCGGAGATCCTGACCGCCAAGCCCTGGGCGGGTCTGGACGCCGTGCATTTCCGTCTTGGCAAGTGGAACCGCACCTTTCTGCAAGCGGAGCGGGTCTGGGAGCAGCAAGAGCGTGGCGAGGACCTGGGTCAGGAGGCCCAGGAGGTGTTTCGCACCCTGACGGAGATGGTCTTCAGCCGCGAGGAGCGGGTCCTGAGCCTGGCCGAAAAGTTTCTCGATCTCGGCGATCTGCTGACCATCTGGAAGCGGATCATCGGTACGGGTCTGATCGGCGGCAAATCGGTGGGCATGCTGCTGGCGCGTGCCATTCTGCGCAAGGTGGACCCCCGCTGGGGCGACTTATTAGAGGCCCACGATTCCTTCTTTATCGGTTCCGACATCTTCTATTCCTACCTGGTCGATAACGGCTGCTGGCTCCATCGCCAACGGCAGATCATGGGCCAGGATGCCCTGCTCGACGACTTGCACGAGGCGCGCCGCCGTATCATCACCGGCCACTTCCCCAATGAACTCATGGAGGAGTTCGTCGAGATGCTCGATTATTTCAGCCAATCGCCAATCATTGTCCGTTCCAGCAGCCTGCTGGAGGACAGCTATGGCAATGCCTTCGCGGGCAAATACGAGAGCGTCTTTTGCGCCAATCAGGGCTCTCACCAGAAACGTCTCGACGACTTCATCGCCGCCGTCAAGACCATTTATGCCAGCACCCTGAGCGAAAAGGCCCTGCGCTATCGGGAACAGCGTGGCCTGCTGGACCGGGACGAGCAGATGTCGCTGCTGGTGCAGCGGGTCTCGGGCCGCCGCTACGAGAATCACTTCTTTCCCCAGATCGCCGGGGTGGGTCTGTCCAAGAACCCCTATGCCTGGAACAAGTTGATCGACCCCGCGGCCGGCATGGTGCGGCTGGTGTTTGGGCTGGGCACCCGGGCGGTGGATCGCTCGGACGATGACTACACCCGGGTGGTCGCCCTCAATGCGCCGCAGCGCCGGCCCGAGAGTGACGACGAGGAGGTGCGCCAGTACTCCCAGCGGCGCGTGGATGTGATCGACCTGGATGCCAGCCAGGTGGTGGCGGTCGAGTTCACCGACATGACCAGTCGCAGGGACGACCTGCCGCTGCATATCTTCAGTTCCCCGGACGAGGGCCTGGCGCGCCGCGCGGCGAATCAGGGCCTGCCCCCCCCCAGGGCGCGGCTCCTGACCTTTGATCATCTCCTGTCCAAGACCCCCTTCGTCAAGGACATGCGGGAGATGCTGAGAATTATCGAGGAGGCCTACGACTATCCGGTGGACATCGAGTTCACCGCCAACTTCAGCGACGATGAGGACTACCGGATCAATCTGGTGCAGTGCCGTCCCTTGCAAATCTCCGCCGATGGCGCTGATGCCCAACTGCCGATCGCTGCGACCGGGGGCAAAATCGTGCTGGAGGCCGCGGGCGCCGTGATCGGCAAGAGTCGCCAACACGAGATCGATCGCATTATTTATGTCATGCCCAGCGTTTATGGGCATCTCCCCATCCAGGATCGCTATGCGGTGGCGCGGCTGATCGGGCGTCTCCTGCGTGTCGATGACCAGGGGCGCAAGGTCATGCTGCTTGGGCCGGGGCGCTGGGGCACCACCATGCCGCTGCTCGGTGTGCCGGTCTCTTTCGCGGAGATCGACAAGGTGGCGGTGCTCTGCGAGATCGTGGCGATGCGGGAGAATCTCATTCCCGATGTCTCTCTTGGCACCCACTTTTTCAATGACCTGGTGGAGTGGAACATGCTCTACCTGGCGCTCTTTCCTGGCCGGGAGGGCAATCTGTGGGACCTGGGCTTCTTCGAGCAGTCCCCGAACCGTCTGGCGGAACTGGTGCCCGAGGCGGCGAGGTGGGAACACGCCGTGCGAGTCCTCGATCTTGACCGGGAGCAGGGCGTCATGACCATCTGGGCCAGCTCGCTCGAACAAAAGGTGCTGTGCTACCTGGCCTCGGACCACCAGGATCAGGCTTAGGGGCTGGCGGATTCGAGACCTAATTCATTATCAATAGGAAGCATTATGAAGAATAAGCTTTTCACCCTCGCCCTCTTTGCCCTCCCCAGTCTCGCCCTGGCGGCCCCCTACGCCCTGTACGAGAGCGAGAGCGACTTTGACACCGTGCTGGATGGCGCCAAGAACGCCATCCAGGAGCGGGGGCTCTATATCAACAACATCATGCACCTGGGCGAGATGCTGGAGCGTACCGGCAAGGACCTGGGGATTGGCGGGCCCATCTATAGCCGCGCCGAGTCCATCGAGTTCTGTAGCGCCACCCTGTCGCGGAAGATGACCGAAGAGAACCCCCAGCGCCTCGTCAATTGTCCCTTCATTCTGTCCATCTATGCCTTGCCAGGCCAGGCGGGCAAGACCTTCATCGTCCATCGCAACATCTCCGAGGAAGAGACCGCCAACAGCCCCGCCATGCGCGAGGTGGCGGAGATGCTGAAAGGTGTCGCCGAGGGAGCGGCTTCCTGGTGAGGGTCGGGTTCGCTGGCTATACCCAGCGCTGGTCACTCGCCGGCCTTATAGCAGGAGGGCCGGCCCGGGAAACCGAAAACTCCGGTGTGTTGGGTATGAATGGGCTAATATTTCAACGCTGTCGGCGGCGGTCGCCACCGGTGGGTACAAGCTGGATAGACTTGAGGACGAATAAATGAAAAATATCAGAACGCCAATTGCCGCCTGTTTGATCTGTGTGGGACTGAGTGGATGCACCGCCACCACGGGCTCCAACCAGGCCACGGGTACTGCGGTTGGAGCAACCGGAGGGGCGTTGGCGGGAGCCATTATCGCCAATAACAGTGGCGGCAACCCACTTATTGGGGCCCTGATTGGCGGCATCGCCGGCGGTGTTATTGGTGCCGCTATTGGTGCGCAATTGGACGAGCAGGAGCGCATAGCCATGGAGGCGGCTATGCAGAGGGCTGCCGTAGCCAAGCCGAACCAGAAGATTGCCTGGACATCTCCGACCCCGTCCAAGAAATCTGGCAAGAAGACCACCGGCTACGTCATCCCCGGCGAAATTTATACCAATACCTCCGGTCAGCAATGCCGCAATATCGAGCAGGTTGCCGAAAAGGACGGTAAGACCATCCAGGGCAAGACGACGGCCTGCAAGACCAACAAGGGTTGGACCGAGGCCGCTGTTTAATGCTTTGTTGAATTTACGACGGCGGGCAGGGAAGCCCGCATCGATGGTGTTTGACCCCTCATTCGAGGGCGCCAGGATGTATCACTTTAGAAATCCTTAACCTGGCGGTAGCTCTCGGAGCCCGTGCCCCCCCCGCCGCGTAGCTTGGCGACTGCGTCGGGATTGATCTCTTCCAGCTTCTTTAGGGTGTTCTCATCCTTGGCGATATGGCGCAACCGTTCCGGCGTGGCGGCGGCCAGGGCGGCCGGCGGCTTGGAATTGAAATCCGCCAGCAGTCGGTCCAGGTCCTTGTTGCCATGGAAGCTGACTTTGACGACACCTTGCTCCACCGAGTCGAGTTGGAAGGCCTTCTCGCCAAATTTGGCGTTCAGGGGTTTGATTAATACATTGTTGACCAACTCGGCAAAGTTGTTATTGTTGCCGGCAAACTCAATCTCATAAACTGAAATCCCGTTAGCGGTGAAGTTGCGGAAATCCACCCTGATCACCGGCCTGAGGCCGATAAGCTCCTTTTTGAACAGGACCCCGACATCGTAATTGGGGAGACCCACCACGCGCAGTTCATAAACCTTGCTGGGGCTCATGAGACGTTGTTCGAAGAAGTCCTTGGAGAACTCGGAACCGATGAGCTTGCCGATGTCCTGGACTGCCTCGTCCTCGCTCGCCCAGCTATGGCGCCGTGGGACCTTGTTATTGAAGTAAATCTCCTCGCCGGTATGGTTATCAACGCACTTGACGGTCCAGGAGGTGATGATGTGTTTTTTAACATTTACCCCGGATGCCTGCAGGGTGACACTCCGGACATCGAATTTGACCTTGCCATATATTGAAAAATCAGACTCTTTAAGATGGGAGACTGAAATGGTGGTATCCACCTGATTCTCAAGTTCGGAAGATTCTCTCATTTCCGCTTTGATTTTCTTGGTCATTTCCTCCGACCAGACCCGATAGCCAAAGCCGGAGATATGCTCCTTGAGGATGTTTTCGGCGATGTCCGAACGGCTCTCCCAACTGCCACGCTCCGCATCCTGGGCAAATACCGCCACGGATATTTTGGGATCGCCATACTGCCGGATATAACCGACCCGCGAAGATCGCGACATTTCCTGGAGGGCCTCTTCGACTCCGGTGACAAACACCTCGGCCTGAATCAGCATGTGCATAAAGCCATCCTCTCCGAGCCAGGGATTGCTCTCCTTGATCACGCGCTTGATGAGCCCGGTGGATTGGCTGAAGACCCGGTCCTCCAGCAGCACATAGTTCTCCACCAGGGTGCTGCTATCGATGAAGGCGCCAACGGCCTTCTCAATGACCTGTCGCCGGGCATCCTGGCGCAGATCATCGATCATGAGTCCCTTGTCGCGTTGGTAGGTTTCCGCGTTGGGGTCGGCCAATCCCTCGGCGGTGACGGTAATGGTGTCCGCCGCAAGGGCCGGGAAGCTGAAGAATCCCAATAAAGACAGGAGGAATAGCTGGCGGAGGGCGCAGGCCATGTATCGCATCATCATCACTCCATCCGCGCACGGACAGTCATGGGCGCCAAGACGCGGTCAACATTCCGTGAGATCGACATTATCTGGATCGTAAGGGAGCGAAGCCGGCCGCGAATCTCGGCTCGGCTTCGGTCCCAACTAGCATGGTGGCTAAGGTCAGGTTATGGCGCGTTCCGCGCTAGGGGCGCAAGTTGGCGCCGCCCCCCTGGGCCTCGGGCGGCAAGATCGGGACCGCATCCGGGCCCACGGGTACATTGATAGTGCCCTCGCGGATCTGGGTACGGCCAGTAAAATTGCCATCCCCGCCAAAACTAGCCGGCGCCTGATTGAAGTCGTCATGCTGGGCACCGATGCCTTCGACCTCGATCACCTCGCCGTCGTATTTGAGGCGGCGACCCACTACATCCTGTATAAAGCCGAACTTCAGGCGCATCTTCACATAGGCGTCACCGTTTTCATCCCAGCGGTAGCCCACCAGTTCCGCGCCATAAATCGCCGCCATCATCTTGGCGCGGATGGAGTCGGACTTCAGGATGAAATCCTTGACCGAAGTGTTACTGTCAATCTTGAAGCCAATAATAGTCTTGGCCAATTGCTTGTAGGCGTCCAGTTCCGCGGCCCGCAGGGCGCGCAGGGGGCCCGCCATCTCGGGAGTAGAGGTCGCGAAGCCTACGCGCTGAATGGTCTGACCGCCGAAATCGATGTTCTTGCCGATGATGTTGGTCACCCTTCCCAATTTGATGGAGGCCGTCACCTGGGCAATATCCTTGTCGGGATCGTAGATGGCCTCCGTGTATTCAATACCCTTGATGGCGGCCGCGGTCTTGGCATCGACGGTGACCTCCTGCGCGACCAGATCCTCGACGCTCTCGCGACTGCGCACCTTGAGACCGATCACGCTTTCCACGATGGCCCGCTCGGCGGCGACCTTGGCGGCATTCACGGTCATCAGCTTTTTGTTGCCCGCGATGGCTACTTGACTACCTAGCAGCAAGGCCAGCGCTACCAGGGTGAAACGAAAATAAAGGCGAGTCATCTGTTACTCCTCGGAATTATCAAAAAAATTAATTGCCATTGGATCGGCTTTCCCCGCCATGAAGGAGCCTTGGGCTCTTCACCAATACAGCAGGGTGGCGCCGCCGCCGATGTTGATGGATTTTAGGGGTGCCAGTTGCTTTATATCCTCCGGGGATAGGTCGATCATCTTGATGTCGGGGTGACTATTAAACAGGACCTCCAGTTTTTGCCGTCCGTCCGCCAGGGGTATCGGGAGTGGCGCCGTGGTGAGGGCGGCGGCTAACGGGGCTCCCTGTGGGTTGGTACGGTGAGACGCCGGGATGGGTCCAAAGCGGATGCTGGGGGCATGGTCACCAAAGGGGGCTAGCACCTCCTTGCCTCCACCCGTATTACCCGTCGTTTGAAGCTCGAAGGGCCGACTGGTACCCGCCTCGGGCTCGGGAGGTCCCAGGCGTTCGAAGCGATCCACCTTGATGACGCGCTCGCCATTCTGTTCGACGATGCGTGCCATCAGGCGGTACTCCCCGTCCTGGCTACCCGCCTTGAGCCCTTCCAAGACTTCCCGGTTGATGTCGATGAGCTCCTCGGCATTGCGCTCCATCAGGGTGCTGTTGCCGGCCCAAACCGGGGCCGGCACAGCGACGATCGCCATCAAGACCAGGCCGTGCATGATGGCGCCCATGGGGACTACCATTCGCCTGGCTTCAGTGCCCGGCCGCCACCCATGAACTCCGTGGCCCTTTCGACCTTGGGTGGACGCTGCCCACCACCACCACCACCGCCACAAATTTCACGTTGCGCGCGACGCAGGCCTTCCTGGGCATCCAACAGTCCGGGATTGAGCGCCAGCGCCTTTTTGTACATGTCCACACTCGCCTTGCACTGACCCTTCATCCGATAAATCTCGCCCAGATAATAGAAAGGCATGGGTTGGGCGGGAGAATACTGGGTAGCCTGTTTCAGGTGCGTTTCAGCCGGACCGTATTGGTGCATTTTGAAGTAGATGATGCCGGCACCGGCCTGAGCCCCGCCATGACTGGGTTGAACACGGATGGCGCTCAAATAGGCGTCAAGTGCCTGAGGTTGCATGTTGAGGCCCTCGTAGGCCTTGCCCAGCCCATAAAAGGCCTCGCCAAAGCGGGGGTCCAGGCGCACCGCCTCCTGAAAATTCATGAGGGCGCCATTGTAATCCCCGACATCGTAGGCGGCCCTACCCTGGTTGTAATAATCCGTTGCCGTTCCGCCCCCCTGAGGGATCGTTTGGCAGCCTACCAGTATCAAGCTCATCAACAGCATGACAAAGAGACGACGCATCTCAACTTCTCCTCTATTCAATCTAGTGTGGATGGAAAAAGGGTTCCGCAAATTTTGGCTTAACTATAGGATCCCGAGGGGCTGCTTACCATGGATTTTTAGCCTGACCCTGCGTCTCCGGCGCCTACCGTTTTACGGCAATCGGGAAATCCGGAATGGTCTGCGGCTTGGTAGTGGTGGGGGTCTGCTTGTTTCCCGTGAGCGATTTGACGCGCTCGCTGAGATACAGATCAAGCTGATTGATGGTGATGCGGCCGTCCTTGGTATAGTTCGCGGCCCCGTCGAAACCCTCCACCAGGGCCTTGGTAAAGGCCCCATTGCCCCATTCGGGATTTTCCAGTGAATACTGTTTGCCCGTGGAACTGGCAAAGACCACCACCCCATTCTCGGCGGCGGTCAGATCGTTGATGACGCCGGTTATGTTGGCCACCTCCCCCCGCCTCGCGCCCATGATGTTGCCGGAATGGCAGGTGTCCACGAAGGCCAGCACCTTGCTCGGCAGGGACGAGAGGGTCTTTTTGACATCAAAAGAGGAGACGGCGGTGCGGCGCAGGCGCTCGGGGTCGGAATTCCGGGTCAGGTAATAGTAGTCGCCATCGGGGTCGTTCGCGCCGTGGCCAGACACGAAGATGACGGCGATGTCCTTGCTGGTGACCTCCTGGCGTAGCCAGTCGAGGCCATCGAGAAGTTCATCACTGGTCGGATTTTCCAGGATGCGGACCATCACCTCGCGGTAGATACCTCCGGACTGGCGCTCCAGGGCGGCGCCGAAATCCTTCGCATCCTTGGCGGCATAGGTGAGGTCCAGGCTGTCGTTGGCATAATCCGAAACCCCGGCCGCCAGGGCATAGAGCTTGGGCTGGAGAATGAATGCATCCGGCTGGCCGCCCCCTTCCCAGCGCAGCCTGATGGTCTCGGGCGGGGAGGCGCCGTACCGATTCTCGGCCACCAGGCTGAGGGTCAGGTCGCGGCCGGGCAGGCTAATCTCCAGGATTTCCTCACCTGCCGCCGGCTGGGCAGGCTCTTCCTGTTTGGTAATGCGCTGGAGCCCCCGTTGGGCATCCAGGGGCCGGCCGTCCACCAGTATTTGCAACGGGCGGAGGGGCTCGCCACTGGGATTTTTGATGCGATAGCGGAGGCTGGTCTGGCCTTGGGCGAAACCCTCGCCATCCCGGGGGCTGATGATCTGGACGAGGGGGGGCAGGGATGTCGCTACGCTTTGGTTGGGCAGGGTCTTTTCGCCCTGGGTATTGGCCTTGGCAATCGCCTGGCCCTCGTCCAGGGTCTCCAGGATGTTCGCCACCACCTGGGGACGGTAGAAACGCTCCCGGAAACTGCTGACGGGGTAGAAGTCGGAGGCATTGGCCTGGGTCATGGCCCGCCCGACCACCGCCCCTACCTTGGGTGGGGCCTGGGGGTTCGATCGCTGGGGAAAGATGTCGAAGGTGAGATATTCCATGCCTCGAATAATATTGGCATGGACGGCTTCACCGGCGCCTGTCTGGTTGATGACCTCGATCAACTCCTCTCGCGATTTGACCCGGACGCCATTGACCGATTCGATTTGGTCCCCGGCGAGGATGCCCGCGTTAGCGGCGGCGGAGCCTGGGACCAGGTTGAGCACCGACAGGCCCTCCCCCATCTCGACGCGGTTCAGGTGCCAACCAATCAGCCGGTCCCCGCCGGGACTGGCATCGTAGTAACCATCCGGGCTCCAAAGTACCCATTCCCGGGTCTCCTTGTGCACGAACAGCGCCAGTAACTCCTGGCCATCGGCGTAGCGGTACCAGCGGACCGTGCCATCCCCGAAGGCGGCCGTGGCCAGCCGGCCATCGGCGCTGATGTTGACACCCCAGGCGGTGTCATGGACCTGGGTCTGCCAGACCGGCTGGCCCTGGCGGTCGAAACGGCGGAGATACCAGGCCGTGCCCAACAGGAAGCTTTGTCCATCGGGGGCGATGGCCAGGGCGCGGGAGGTTTCGTGCGGTGCCAGGGGCAGGGCCTTGTCATTGAGCTTAGGCCCCGGCTTGTTCTCCCAGTCGCTGACCTTAAGGCCCTGAGCCTTGATGCGGGGCGCGGCCAGGGGGCTGATGCCCAGGCCGCGGCGCACCGCATCGTCCAGGCCGCCAGGACCCATGCCTTGGGCCTGGCGCCATTGATTGAGGGCTACCTTTAATTGGGGCCCCGCCTGGCCATCGATCCCACCGGGGTCGAAGCCTGATTCAACCAGGCGTTGCTGGAGCAGCCAGGTCTCGTTGATCTGGCCCTCGAAGAGTCGCTTGGAATTGATATCGAACATGACGGTTTGTTCGCCGCCATAGCCGAGACCCACGGCGATCCGGCGCCCATTGGCGGAGACCCGGAAATGCTCGCCGAGCTTATTGCGTAAATCAGGAATCACCGTGCGCCGCTTCTGGATCAAGTCCCCATCGTGATTGAACTTGAGCCAGGCGGGGTCGTTGGTGGCGGCAAGGAGCCCGCCATTGGCCAAGGGCCTCAAGTCAGCCAGGCTGTTACCCGTGCCTTGCCAAAAGCGCCTTTCGCCCTTGCCAGCCTTTTCCCAGGCCACGATCGGAAACTTGCCGTCGAGCTGGAAGCGACCCCCCGCGAACAGGTGCTGGCCATCGCTGGACCAGGCGACCTTGCTCAAATCCCCGTTGTCTATCCCTTTCCGGTTGGGGTGCTCCAGGGGTTGCAGATCCTTGCCAGAGAGCAGATTCACCACCGGGGCATCCGCGAAGCCGACGGCGATCCGGGCGCCATCGGGGGAAAAGGTGACGGCGAAGGGCTCCTTGCCACCCGGGGCCGCGCGCTTGGCCGCGAGATGGAACTGGTCGTCGTAGAGGCGGATCTGGCCGTCCAGGGAACTGGTTACCAGCTGGCCCTTGGCGTCGAAGTCGCACCAGTGGCTGGCGTCGCCATAATCGCTGTCGCTGGCCACCTGCCGCCAGCCATCCGTAGCCCAGACGCGGATGCCGTCGCCACCCAGGCTGGCTACCAGGTAGCCGCCATCCCGGGAAAAACAGAGGTGGTTGATGACATTGGGTAAACCAAGCAGATGCTGCCGCAATTCGCCGCTGACCCGGTCGAAAAGGTAGAGATGGTAATTGCCCGGCCCCTCGGTCCCGGCCTTGGTGGCCCCGCCGGCGGCGATCCATTGGCCGTCGGGTGACAGGGCGGCGGCGTACAGACGGCCTTCCTCGCCTTCGCCGATCGGTATCCGCAAGGTCTTGCTCAGGTTCCCGTCATCGAGGGTCCAGAGGCGCAGGGTCTTGTCGTCGGAGGCGGTGATCAGCAGCCCCCCCGCCTGATCGACGGAGATGCGCTTGATCGGGCCCGTATGCATGCCCGTTTCCAGGCGGAGGATTGGCTCGGTGGGCAAGCCATCGGCCTTTAGGATGGGCGGGGATAGGGATAGGGCAATGCCAAGGATGCCGAATAGCACAAGGTTAGACTGACGACGCAACTGTCCCTCTCCCATTTCGCCAAGCGCGCTGGGCCTTGAACCTTGGCCAAAGCGGATGATGTCCCCAGGGAGGGCATGAATTATCCAAGGTCTCCCCGTACCCCTTGTCGCGACCCTATAATAATGAAAAATCCAGCCCGATGTTTGCGGCTGTTCGGACCCAGGTCGGGGAGTGAATAGCCGGCGCACCGCCATCACGAGCGAGGAATCCAGTCGATGACTTATTGCCGTTTCCTTGCCGGTATCCTTGGCCTCTGGCTCCCCGGCCTGACCTGGGGTGATTGCGCTACCCTGGCCGCTGATATCCAGAACGCCTCGCGGGCGGGGGAGGTGACAGCACTCGCCGATTATGCCCGCCAGATCCCGACCGAGCCCAGCTGCGCCGATGATTTTCGCGTCAACCTGGCCCGGGTGGCGGCCTATGGATTTCTTCGCGAGGTCCAGAGTCGTCTGGCCAAGGGCGCTACCCTGGCGGATCAGGAGCCCCTCCTGCGCCAGTCGCTGGCGGTGGCCCGTACCTGGCAGGTGCTGGCCCTGCTGGGCGATCTGGAACTGGAGCGTAAGCATTACGACGTCGCGACCCTGACCTATCAGGAGGCCCTGGGTTTGATCAATGACCCGGTGGCGACGCCCAAGGCGCCCCCCGAGGCCCAGATTGAGTCCATCTTCCGCAAGGCCGCGGAGTCCCGCCTCCTGGCCGAGCGTTATGTGGCCGTACCCGTCAATCACCGCTCTGGCACCGCCGAGGGCCTGGCTCTGACCTCCGTGCGCGGCTGGGCGGTGCAGCGGGTACCCATCCCGGTCACCTTTGAAAGCTACTCCGCCCAATTCTCGCCCAAGGGCGAGCAGGCGGCCAGCGATCTGGCGGCCTATCTCCTCAAGCAGGCGCCGGCGGAGATTACGCTGGTCGGTCACACCGATGAGCGGGGCTCGGACCAGGAAAATCTGATCCTCTCCAAACGCCGGGCCGAGGTTCTCGCCAAGTATCTGAAAGATCAGGGTTACGGGGGCCGTATCCGTATCGAGGGTGCCGGTGAATCCCAGCCCATCAAACTGGACGATCCCGATCGCTATACCCAGGAGGAAATCTGGGAACTCAATCGCCGGGTCGAACTGGTGCGGAAATGAGGACATGACCATGATCAGGCGGCAGGCTCCTAGGTCCCGTTCCGCTCCAGCAACCCTAGATCATTCATGGCCCATCAGGTGTTGCCTCCAAGCCGCCCTGACTCTGGGTTGGCTGATGGCAGGTTCCGCTCTGGCCGAGGTCCGCGCCCTGGTGATCGGCATTGATGCCTATCAACACGGTTCCCCGCTCAAGGGCGCCGTGTCGGATGCCCAGGATGTCGCCCAGGCACTACGCCAGCTCGGCGTGGCGGATCTCACGCTGCGCCTCAACCAGGACGTGACCCGGGACCGCCTGGTCCAGGACTGGCGGGAGTTGCTCTCGCGTGCCCAGAGCGGCGATACCCTGGTGTTGACCTATGCCGGTCATGGCTCGCAGGAGCCGGAGCGGGTCGCGGGGAACGAGCAGGACGGCAAGGATGAGGTGCTCCTGCTGGCGGGCTTCTCGGAAACCGGCCCGGGGACCCGTGAACGCCTGGTGGATGATGAACTCTACCAATGGTTTCGCGAGGCCAACGACCGGGGGCTGGAACTGTTGTTCGTCGCCGATGCCTGTCACTCCGGCACCCTGACCCGGGGCGTGGATCCGCGCGCGGGTGGGGGGCGGGTGCGCTACAGCGCCTATACCATTAGCGACGACGAGCTCGATCTGCAAATTCCCACTCCGGCCACTGGCGGCTCGGGCGGGGAGGACTTACCCCGCCTGACCTTTCTAGCCGCGGGGCAGGAAAACCAAAAGGTGCCCGAGGTCGATCTTCTGGATACCCAGGGACACCCTTCGCCGCGGGGGGCTCTGAGTTGGGCCTTCGCCCGGGCCCTGGAGGGGCAGGCCGATCAGGATAGCGACGCCCGGCTGACCCGAGACGAAATCAACCGCTTTGTGCGCGCCAATGTGCGCGCCATTGCCGAGGCTCGGCAGACTCCGAACCTGCTGCCAATGAGTGATGAGGGGCGAGTCGTCCTGCCGGTGGTTGCCGCCACGACGCGTTCCGCCACCCTGGCCAGCCATTGGCCGGAGGCGCGGGTACGCATTCTGGCGTCGGACGAACGCTCCGCGGCCGCCCTGGCCGGGGAATTGACCGGGATTGCCCGGGTGGCCGAGGGCGAGGATGCCGATCTGATCCTCGATCTGCGCGCGCGCCAGGCGATCTCCGGGCAGGGGGACGTCCTGGCGCGGGATTTGGTCCGGCCCGCGCTGCAAACCCTCATCGATAAATGGAGTGGTCTGGAAAAGCTCAAGTTCGAGCGGTTGGGGGACCGCTTGACCATGCGCGTGCTCCCCAATGATGGCACCCACCGCCAGGGCCAGGAGATGGCCTTCGAGATTGATGACATCCGCCTGCCCTATCTGGTGTTTTTCAGCCTCTCGGGCGACGGCACCCTGAATTTTCACTATCCCTTGCCGGATGATCCCGACACCGTGCCCACGGGCCGGCCGGTCAAGATCAGCTTCAAGGTTACGCCACCCTATGGCGCGGATCACATCATCGCCGTGGCCAGCGACCAGTCCCTGGGTGAGTTAGCGGCCCTGCTCAGGTCTCTGGATGGCAAGCCCGCCCCCCGGCCGGCCGTCGAGGCGGTCATCGCCGTCCTCCGTCAGGGCAGCCGCCAATTGGGGATTCAGGGTCTTTATACCGCCCCCTGACTCGCCGCCTCCGCCCCTCGCCGCCGACTTACCTCGGGAGATTCCCTTTGAAAACCCGCATCCCATCCCGGTCCCGGTTAGCCGCCAGTCTTAACCTTGCCCGCTGTCGTTCCCTCCTGGCGCCCTGGCCAGGGCTAGCTTGGCTGCTGGTGGCGGGCCTGCTGGTACCGTCGCCGCCACTCTGGGCTCAGGTTTCCGCCGTGGACCTGGCGGAATGGGGTCAGGAGAAAGCAGCGCCACGCCCGGCGGAGCCGGCGCCGGGAGAAATAACCGCCCTGGACACTGGCGACGAAGAAGCCGAACAAGCGGCAAAGGCCGTGGAAACAAAGCCCACCAAGCCCCGGGTAGCGGTCTATCAATTCAAGGTGCGCGGTGATCTGGGCATTCCGGACGCGGGTGACATCATCGGTGAATGGATGATCGGCGCCTTGGCCGCGACGGGCCGCTTTACCCTCATGGAGCGGGTGCTGCTCCAAAAGGTATTCGAGGAAAATGAACTCCAGTCCAGTCATCTGGCCGACGAATCCACTCTGGCCGCCGAGGCCGGCCGGCTCTATGGCGTGGAGGCCATCGTTAGCGGCACCGCCATCAAGTGGGGCGAGACCATTTCCATCGTGGCGCGCCTGATCGATACCAGTACGGGCGTCATTCGCAGCGCCGCCGAGATCAAGACCACGAATCGCAACAACATTCCCGACCAGATTGACCTGCTGGCCCGTAAGCTCGTGGGCCCCGTACCCGCCGCTGCCAAGACCAAAACGCTGAAACAGGATGACGCTGGCGCGGGGCTGGTTGCCCAAAATCCGGCGCGGCTGGCCATTCAGATCCTGCCCAAGGAGCGTTTTCGCCTCGGCCAGGAGATGCGCTTCCGCATCACCAGCCAGCAGGAGGGCCATCTGTTGGTGGTGGATCTGAATGCGGGCGGAGAGCTGACCCAGGTTTATCCCTTGGATGAGGGCGCTGTCGGGGCCATCGACAACCGCCTGCGCTCGGGCCGGGCCCTCACCCTGCCGGAGCCCCAGTCGGGATTAAGTTTCACCGCCAGTGAACCCACTGGCACCGGCCGGCTGGTGGCTATTCTCACGGAGGAGGCGGTGGACCTCGGGGACTTGCGGGATGGGGGGCGGCTGACGGGAGCCGGGCAAGACCCCGTCAGCGGTATCCTTGATCGGCTATCCCAGCTTCAGGCCAAAAGCCCATCCGCCACATCCTGGTCCATGACCCAGGCAGAGTATCTGATCGAGCCCTAGCCCGCCCTCGGCCCTCCCCCCGCCTGCCGTAGCGTGACTGGGGAATAAGACAGAGGCCGGCTATCCAGGGCCCTTTAATCGTTGGCCTGGATCCGTTAGCCGGCCTGCGGCTTGAGCCCGCTCGCTGGATTTTGCCTCCCTTTGCCCCTATTCTGCCGGTCATGATGAAGAAACTCTATATCCAGACCAATGGCTGCCAGATGAACGAGTACGACTCCGCGCGCATGGCGGATGTGCTGCGGGAGTCCCATGGCCTGGAACTGGCGGCCTGCGCCGAGGAGGCGGATGTCCTTCTGCTGAACACCTGCTCCATCCGCGAGAAGGCGCAGGAGAAGGTCTTTTCCGCCCTGGGGCGCTGGAAGCCCCTCAAGCAGCAGCGGCCGGACCTGGTGATTGGCGTCGGCGGCTGCGTTGCCAGCCAGGAGGGCGAGGCCCTGCGCGAGCGGGCACCCTTCGTCGATTTGGTGTTCGGGCCCCAGACCCTGCATCGCTTGCCCGGGATGCTGCGGGAGTTGGCGGCGGGGCAGGGTCCCCGGGTGGACGTGTCCTTTCCGGCCATCGAGAAGTTCGACAGTCTGCCGGCGCCGCGGGCCGAGGGGCCCACGGCCTTCGTCTCGGTCATGGAGGGCTGTTCCAAGTTCTGCACCTATTGCGTGGTCCCCTATACGCGGGGCGCCGAGGTCAGCCGGCCCTTCGACGATGTCATCGCCGAGGTCGCGGGCCTGGCGGCCCAGGGGGTGCGGGAGGTCAATCTGCTGGGTCAGAACGTCAACGCCTATCGCGGCTTGCAGCATGACGGCGAGGTCGCCGACCTGGCCCTGCTGATCCGCTATCTGGCGGCCATCGAGGGCATTGACCGCATCCGCTACACGACCTCTCATCCGGTGGAGTTTTCGGACGCCCTGATCGAGGTCTATGGCGAGGTGCCGGAGTTGGTCGATCATCTGCACCTGCCGGTACAGAGCGGGTCCGATCCGATCCTGGCGGCCATGAAGCGCGGTCACACGGCGGCCCAATACCAGGACAAAATTCGCCGGCTGCGCGCGGTGCGGCCCAACATCAGCATTTCGTCGGACTTCATCGTCGGCTTTCCCGGCGAGACGGACGAGGACTTTGCCGCCACCCTGGCGCTGATCGGGGACGTCGGCTTCGATGCCAGCTTCAGCTTCATTTATAGCCGCCGCCCGGGCACCCCGGCGGCGGATTACCCGGACGAGACCCCGCACCCGGTCAAGCAGGAGCGCCTGATGCGCCTGCAGGCGCGGCTGGCGAACCAGGCCCAGAGCATCAGCCGGCGCATGGTCGGCACCCTGGAGCGCGTCCTGGTGGAGGGGCCCGCCCGCAAGGACCCGCGCGAGCTGGCCGGTCGCACCGAGAACAACCGGGTAGTCAATTTCGCCGGACCCGCGGACCTCATCGGCCAGTTCGCCGAGGTCCGCATCACCCAGGCCCTGCCCAATTCCCTGCGCGGGGAACGGGTGCTGGCGCCCCTGTCCTGAGAGCCTGCAGCAGCCCCCCTTGTCCCAGACACCCGAAACCCTCGACCTCCGGCTCGCGCCCGAGGACAACATCCGTCTCGCCAATCTCACCGGTCAGCTCGACACCCATCTGCGCCAGATCGAGCGCCGGCTGGGTATCGAGATCGCCAATCGCGGCCACCTCTTCCGCCTCATTGGCGAGGGCCAGGCGATACGGGCCGGTGAGCAAGTCCTGGAGCGTCTCTATGCCGTGACCGCGGAGGAGGTGCTGACCCCCGAGGCCATTCACCTGCAACTGCAGGCCTCGGGCGTTGAGGCCCTGCTCGACGACGCGGACGCGGAGCGCCCGGAATTGGCCGTGCGGCTCAAACGCGCCCTGATCCGCGCCCGTGGGCCGAATCAGCAGGCCTATCTCGATGCGGTGATGCGCCACGACATTAACTTTGGCGTCGGCCCCGCCGGGACGGGCAAGACCTATCTCGCCGTCGCCTGCGCCGTGGAGGCCCTGGAGACGGACCGGGTGCGGCGGGTCCTGCTGGTGCGACCGGCGGTGGAGGCCGGCGAGCGCCTGGGCTTCCTGCCGGGCGACCTGGCCCAGAAGATCGACCCCTATCTGCGGCCCCTCTACGACGCCCTCTACGAGATGCTCGGCTTCGAGAAGGTGACCCGGCTCATGGAACGCCATGTCATCGAGGTCGCGCCCCTGGCCTACATGCGCGGGCGCACCCTCAACGATGCCTTCATCATTCTGGACGAGGCCCAGAACACCACGCCGGAGCAGATGAAGATGTTCCTGACCCGCATCGGTTTCGGTTCCACGGCCGTCATCACCGGCGACGTGACCCAAGTGGATCTACCCCGGGGCCAGACCTCGGGTCTGCGCCAGGGCATCGAGGTCTTGCGGCATGTGGAGGGCATCAGCTTCACCTTCTTCAATTCCCGTGACGTGGTGCGCCACGCCCTGGTGCAACGTATCGTCAATGCCTATGACGCCTTTGATCGGGGCCTGCCGGCGGAGTAGGAGTAGGGGGTGAAGATCAAGCTGGCTATTCAGCGGGCCTCCACCGCGAGCCGGGTGCCGGCAAAGGCGGAGGTGAAGCGATGGGTGGCGGTAGCCTTGAAGGGGCGGCGCAAGCAGGCTCGCCTCAGCCTGCGCATCCTCGATGAGGCAGAGTCGGCCGCCCTGAACCTGCGCTATCGCGGTAAGGCGGGACCGACCAATGTCCTCTCCTTTCCCTTCGAGCCCCCGCCGGGCCTGCCGGATCCCCAGCCCTTCATGGGCGATCTCGCCATCTGTGCCCCGGTGGTGGAGCGCGAGGCCGTGGAACAGGGCAAGTCCCTGGAGGCCCACTGGGCCCACATGATCGTCCACGGCATCCTGCACCTGCTGGGCCATGACCACCTCGACGAGGGCGAGGCCCAGGAGATGGAGGCGCTGGAGACCCGTATTCTGGAGGAGCTAGGTTTTCCCGCCCCCTACGAGGATTGAGACGCGGGCCCTGGGATCGGCAGGGCCGCGCGGGTCGGGGGATAGGCGATGCGCGGCAAGACTCAGCCGTTACATTTGGACATGAGGCATTCGATGATGGGCTGGAGGATGATCTCCATGGCGAAGCCCATCTTGCCGCCGGGGACCACCATGCTGTTGCGGCGGGTCATGAAGGAGTTATGGATCATGGACAGGAGATAGGGGAAGTCCACATCCCATTTATTCGGGTTGCGGAAGCGAATGATGACGAAGCTCTCGTCCGGGGTGGGGATGTCGCGGGCGATGAAGGGATTGGAGGTATCGACGGTCGCCACGCGCTGGAAGTTGATATCCGTCAGGGAGAACTGAGGGACGATGGTGGTGATGTAGTCCGGCATGCGGCGCATGATGGTATCCACGATGGCCTCCGCCGAATAGCCGCGCTCCGCGTTGTCGCGATGAATCTTCTGAATCCACTCCAGGTTGACGATGGGCACCACGCCGATGCCCAGGTCAACGTGCTTGGCGACGTTGTGGTCCTCGGTAATCACCAGGCCATGCAGGCCCTCGTAAAAGAGCAGGTCCGTGCCTTCCGGTAGGTCCTCGAGGGGGGTGAACTGGCCCGGCTTGAGGCTGGTGCCGAGACGGGCATTGAGCTCGACGGCCTCTTCCTCGCTATGGATGTAATACCGTTTTTTGCCGGCGCCTGACTCGCCATAGGTTTTGAACAGGTCCTCAAGCATGTCGAAGCGGTTGGCCTCGGCGCCAAAGTGACTCAGGTTGCGGTGGGCGGCGGAGGCCTTGGCCGTTTCCAGCTTCATCTCGGCACGGTCGTAACGATGGAAGCTGTCACCCTCGATGATGGCGGGGGTGATACCGTCACGGTAGAAGATATGCTCGAAGGCCCGCTTGACAGTGGTCGTACCGGCGCCCGAGGAACCGGTGACCGCGATGACAGGGTGTTGTATGGACATGAAGGTCTCCTCTGTTCTATTGCTCTCAGGATTATTGGCGCTGGCCACGACCCGCTGGGGTTTCGGCCGAGGGTGAGTGGGTTTAAACCCTGCTTGAAGTTGAAAGGAAGCCCTGCGATGGCGGATCTACGCGCGCGGGGATCTTAAAGTAATTACTAATATACCACGGGGCTTCCCCAAGTCTTGGGAAAAGCGCGCGGGGCATGGATACCTCGCCAGGTGTCTCGCCTCGGCGCGGGTCATGGCGTACCCTTGGCACCCTTAATAGCCAGTGAGGATTGGAGCTTGAACCCAGACATCAGCAAGCGGATCGCCGGACGCAGCAGGCCAGCGGGGCGCCAGGGCGGTTTCATCGCCGGACTGGGCCAGTGGCTGGACCGTAACATTCTCGAATTGGGGCGCGAGTTGCGCCTCTCCTATCTGCCACCCCTGATGATCTACGTCGCCTATGGCATCCAGGGGCTGACGGCTATCGTCGGCACCTTCTTCGTCAAGGATTACCTGGGCCTGTCCGCGGCCTTCCTGGCGGCCCTGGGCTTCTGGGCGGGCATCCCCTGGGCCCTCAAGATGCCCCTGGGCCACCTGGTCGATCTGATCTGGCGCCATAAGTCCGCCCTGGTCTATCTGGGCGCGAGCCTCCTCACCGCCAGTCTGCTGATCATGATCGGCCTGCTGGGGCACCGGGTCGCCCTGGCCGCCATCATGCCGGTGGAGGCCTGGTACGTCCTCGCCGCCCTGCTGGCGCCCGTGGGCTATGTGATTCAGGACGTGGTGGCGGACGCCATGACGGTGGAGGCGGTCCCCCGGGTGGACGCCGATGGCCGGCCCATCGATCCGGCGGCGCGCAAACTGATGCATACCACCATGCAGACCCTGGGGCGGGTAGCCATCATCGGCGGCGGTGTCTTGGTGGCCCTCGCCAATGTCTACCTCTTCGCCGGGGTCGAGGCGATGTCGGAGGCGGACAAGGTCGCGACCTATATCCTTATCTACGAGATGGCCTTGGCGATTCCCCTTGTCTCCATCCTGGGCGTGGCCCTGGCCGCCTTCATCAAGCGTCGCGACCTGCGCCGCCTGATGGCCAAGGGGCTGGGACGCGCCGAGGCCGTTCGCCGGCTGGAGCACCCCCTGGAGAAGACCCATCCGAACTGGTGGATCCTGGGCGGCAGCCTGGTCTTCGTCGTCTTCACCCTGAGCCTGGGGCTGACGGACGTGCCCTATAACCAGGAGATCATCTTCGTCGGGTCCATGGTCATCGTCCTCTTCCTGATATCGCGCCTGCTGCGGGCCCTCGACCCGGAGGCGCGGCTCTATCTGGTGGGCACCGCCTTCATCATCTTCGTCTTCCGGGCCATGCCGGGGCCCGGGTCGGGCCAGACCTGGTGGATGATCGATGAACTGGCCTTTGATCAGCAATTCCTGTCCGTCCTGTCGCTGATCGGCAGCAGCCTGACCCTGCTCGGGCTCTTTATGTTTCGGCGCTTCATGGCCGAGCGCTCCATTGCCTATGTGGTGGTCTTCCTGACGGTGATTTCCAGCCTCCTCTATCTGCCTATCATCGGCATGTACCACGGGCTCCACGAATGGACGGCGGCGCTGACCGGCGGCCTCATCGACGCCCGGGTCATCGCCATCGTGGACACGGCCCTGGAGTCGCCCCTGGGGCAGATCGCCATGGTGCCCATGCTGGCCTGGATCGCCAATTCCGCCCCGGAGAATCTCAAGGCCACCTTCTTCGCCGTCATGGCCTCCTTCACCAACCTGGCCCTGTCGGCTGGACAGTTGGGGACCAAATATCTCAACGAGTTCTTCCTGGTGACTCGGGAGGTCAAGGACCCCCTGAGCGGCGAGATCACGGTACCGGCGGACTATGGCGACTTGGGGATACTGATGACGGCCGCCTTGCTGATCGGCCTGCTGTTGCCCCTGGCCGCCGTGGCCCTGGTCAAGATGACGCGGCTGCGAACGGCCTGAGCGCGAGCGAAGGTGTCAAGCGATTCATTTTGCCGATGCTGTGCGCCTCAAACTTGAGACCGCACATTGAATCCTTGGCACAATAACTCTTTTAAGTACCTGTTATATTTGGAAAACACTGTCTGTCCCCAATTTCCCTTTACTGGTAGGTTCGTCCGGCTTGCTTGAGCCAACCCGCTTGATGTCGACCACTCGGGTCGCGATGCGTCCAGTGGACAACGCCACCTTTGGCGTTCCACTCGTACACCCCGTTGAACGCGACCGAGTCACCCGCCTTTAATGAGGCGAGTCGAGGTGCAAGATCAATGTTGTGAGCGACCAAGAGCATCTGGCCCGAGGAAAGCGTCAAGATGAAGCGTTGGTGGCGGCTACCTTCAGTGTCATCGGCCAGGAGCTTTGTGACCATGCCCTCGCCTGTGACTTGGATGCCAC
Source organism: Chromatiaceae bacterium (assembly GCA_016714645.1). Lineage (NCBI taxonomy): Bacteria > Pseudomonadati > Pseudomonadota > Gammaproteobacteria > Chromatiales > Chromatiaceae > Chromatiaceae bacterium. The sequence goes on from JADKCI010000006.1 coordinate 113,782, forward strand.
GCTTCTGTGCGGCGAATGCGGCACTAAGCTCATCGACCTGACCGACCGATACCCCCGGTGCCTGAGTGGTAAATGCGTCGGTAACTTGGCGCAAAGCACCGGACTGACCCAAGCCGAAGTAAATGGTTACCGCGGCGATGATTGCAAGAATGAGTGTCTTCACGCGTCCTCAATGCTTCCCTGGCTGTCTGGATGGTAGTGCTTGCGGATCTTCTTTGACCCTTAACGACAAGCATCACCGGCTGCCAAAAGCGGTGTGACTGTAGCGTAGTGAAAGCCGCGCCGCTTTTGGCTGTCCGCGTGTATGCTTTTGTTAGGCTATTGATTCCAAATTGTTTATAAGTTCTACAACCGAATCAGAATCAACTCCGTTAACCCAATGTTCATGTGATAGGATATGATCTTTAATTTCATCCAAATCCGCCACACAAAACGATTCTTTTATCAGGGTATAATATATCAGTTCAAGCCGTATATCGTCGTAATTATCCAAAATAAACTGAATCCCGTAGTTCTTTACACAGACCACAAACGCTTTTCTTTGAAGCCAAAGATCATAACCAAGAAAATCAGGGACATCATGAGGACTTTCTAATGCTATACGCCTTAAAAAATCAGAATCATTTTTAAAACGCTTTACAATTAAGAACGAGAAAAAGACAACAGGGAATAATGTGTAAAAACTATTCCAATCTTTTGGTGTCGTATTTTCAATTGGGTCCATTATACCTGTTTCTTCAATTCTTTTTTCGGGATCACTGATTTCCTTGTTTTCACCACATATCCAGAAATCTAAGTACGATTTTAAAGTAGATTCTGAATCATCAATCAACTGATTTACGTTGCCTAAATAATGCTCCCAGCTACCCTTTTTAATATATAGTTCGCTATCCCCAAGAAATTTCCAATTTTCGTTGTGATAATTGCTTTTCAATCCCACAAGATAATCCTTAATTGCTTTTTCGCCATATTCGTTTGCAAGGCGATGATAAATTCCATCATGTTCTTGATTTAGAAAAGCCTCCCACAAGCGGTAGAAGGCGATATCAATTGAGCCTGGGAAATTATCAAAGGCTTTAATTCTATCAATAATCTCTGGGAAGTTGGTACTTTCCTGAAGGTAAATAGGCACCCAGTTATTTTCGAACTCCAATTTCTCAGATACCCTCTGACGCTCAATAAAATCAAGCGTGACACCTCCTTCAATACAGTAACCACACATTAAAATGTCCTCATGCGTCGCAAGAGCAGCGCTGACTCGATAAAAGAATTACCATGCTCATCGAATTCACCAATTATCTTCATCAAATTTATATTCATGATCTTCAATCATTTTTTCTGGATAAAGGGGCCAGGCTCAAATATTCAGCGATAAATCGAGCCTGGCTCCTTTTCCGGTTTCTTTTCCGTTTTCCGCTGGTTGATTAGCGGGTTAGCCGTCATTGGAGCAACTGTGTGAGCTGTTTTGGACCTAGCCAAGGTCTCCGACGGTGCAGCATACGGTGGCAGTTTGAGCAGACCAATGCAATGTCGTCAACTCGAGTCAGTTCGCCATCGATGTGCAGTGAACTCAGTGGCTTTGTGTGGTGACCTTCGATGAAATCCTTACCTGGTTTTCCATAAACCTTCTCAAAGTCAAATCCACAGCATGCGCACCTGAGAACCCCATCCCTTGTGAGCGCGATCTGCTTCGCGCGCCGAATGATTTCGGGATTTCGCTCTCTAGACCGGTGAAGGCGCTCCTTCAGTTTGCCCTCTGGAAATCCTTCTCTCGTTGGGGGTCGACGTGGGTCAAGCGTGTCGGCTTTCTGCCTACTTTCCGCCAGCGAAAAGAGTTCTTCAAGGAAATCCTCCACCATATCTGGTTCTGTCGGAACTGAGATGAAGACGTCCTTTGACTTAAAGGCCTCTTCAAAGTAGGCGCGGCGCTCATGGTTATTGCCGTCCTGCTTCGTTGGGTTGTACTTCCAATGAAGCGTTGGTTCCCCATCTGTGTCGACGCAGTGGTGTATCTCCGCGAGGGGTCCGCTTCGAGATTCTGGGAATAGCGCTAGGTAGTAATTTGATGTTCGCTTCCAATCGACTATTACGAGCCAAAGAAAAAAGTTGTTTGGCGATCCAAGCAGGAAGGCTCCTTCGCAAGGACGGTTGTCTGCCCATTGATGAAAGTCAACGAGCTGGCCGCTCTTGAGTCTTCGTTGCTTGACGGTGTATGCGCGACTCCCGTTACGGTACACCCGGATCAGCGTAGATAGTGACTTTGCGATATTCGCGTGCATGGCGGGCTTCTTGATGACGGCTAACGTAGAGCTAACCGGCGCTGCGCGGGTTTATCGCGCAGCGTCCGAGTTGAGCGCCGGGTTGGGCGATACGCTTTGGCAGGACACGACAAGACGAGCGCCCCGAAGAAGTCGGCGCTGGCACTACAGCGATCCTGAGCCGATGCGCTGTTCCAATTGATCCACTTGATCGAGCAATCGCGCGAACTCGCCTCCGAAGGCGGTGATGTGGTATTCGACGCGCGGCGGCACCTCCGGGTAGCTGGTCTTTTCCAGGATACCGAAGCGCACCAGCTTGACCAAGCGCTCGTTAAGCACCTTGGCGCTGAGGCCGTCGATGGCGTGTTCCATGGCGCCGGGCCGGTGCACGCCATGACGCACCAGGTCGATTACGGTCAGCGACCATTTGCAGCCGATCACGCTTTCCATCATCTGATGCACGCTGGATGTTTCCACGAAAATAATCTCCGCTGCCGATTCAACAAGATGCACCGTTTGGTGTCTACCCCACGATTTGGTACCCGCTTTTCACCGCCGTTTGCGGTGCATAGATTTGTGCTTACAGGCCGATAGATCACATTTAGAGAGGAGAATATCATGCGCTACATTCCTGTATTCACACTGGCACTCCTGAGCACCACGACGGCCCTTGCCGCAGACACTGCCGCCGTCCCCTATCCACAGAACTACCGTGACTGGCATCACGTCAAGAGCATGGTCATCAATTCGGGCCACCCGCTGTACGATGACTTCGGAGGCATCCACCACCTCTACGCCAATGCTGCCGCCGTGAAGGGGTACAAGAGCGGCACCTGGCCCGACGGCGCGGTGATAGTGTTCGATCTGCTGGAGGCGAAATCCGCCGACAACGCCGTTACCGAGGGTGCGCGCAAGGTGGTCGGCGTGATGCACCGCGACGCGAAGAAATTTGCCGCGACCGGCGGCTGGGGCTACGAGGGCTTTAAGGGCGACAGCAAGACCGATCGCGCGGTCAGCGCCAATGCGCTGGCGGCCTGCCACACCTGCCACACTGCGCAGAAGGACAGCGGCTTCGTCTTCAGCAAGCTGCGGCCGTGAGCGGCGCACGGGACTTTGCACCGATGCCACTGCGCTGGTTGCCGTAATTGGCTCGGTGGTCATTGAGAGGCCCAACGCTACGGTTCAGCGGCGGGCCGCGCAGCGAACCGTCCGCTGCAACCGGTTGTTAGGTGGTCAGCAGCGGAAACGCAACTGCACCTGCGGGCGATGCCCAGTTCTTGACCAGTTCAGCAACCATGGCGTTAGTGCTAGTGAGGTGAACACCCGCCTGCTCCATTCTCCGCCACGACATTTCTTCGGCGATCTGATTGGTTGACCCGCAAGCGTCGCAGACCACCTTCACCACGAAGCCCTCTTCCACCGCGCTGATCGCCGGTGCGACCATGCATACGTCCGTGGTGACGCCGGCCATCACAAAGTTCTTCCGGCGCGTGTTTCGGCAAGCGTCGGCAAAGGCCGGGTCATCCCACGCGTTGACTACTCCTTGCCGCTTGATGCGGGCGGCGAACGCCTCTGGAAGAATCGCCTGCAACTCGGGCATCAGCGGTCCCTGGACGTTGACGTTCGTCTCTTGGCTCGAGGTCAGAACCACCGGCATCCCCGTGCCTTTGGCGAACTTCGCCAGAATGATCACGTTCCGCTGAAGCAGCGGTAGGGGCGTGGTGCTAGCCCAAGTATTCGTCCCGACCTGGTGGTCGATCAAGATCACTGCCGTGTCTTCGGTACTAAAAGTCTTCATCTTTGTCTCCTTCTCTCGTACTCAATGGATACGATAATGTCCGATTGAAGCCGCATAAACCCTTTCTTAGGCCGTTGATCTAGGGGCCGACACATAGGTTCGGCACGGTAAGACGCTCGAAGAGGTGCGGAGACGCAACAGCCGAAGACGGGTAGTGCTCCAATGCGCTCTTGAAGTCGGGATGGCTGAACGCAGCTCGGAAATGGGCCACAGACTCCCAGATCGCGTAGTTCAGGAATACCGTGCTGCCTGCGATACCGCGATGCAGCTGGGTTGAGATATAGCCCGGTTGTTTCTTCATCCAGTTTGCGTCCGCTGTCCAGGCCGTGAGCAAAGCTGGGATGTCTCCTTCCGCGACGGAGAAGACGTTCGCCAAGATGACGGGCGACTGCTCCGTTTGGATTTGTTGAAAGATCGGGACGGCCGGGTCGAGCGGCTTGAGTTGAAGCATGTATCGTCTCCTTTGGTGAAAGTATCAGGGCGACCAGACGAAGGCGCATCGCGCAAAGCCGCCTAACGCCCTGCCATTAAGCTGCGGGCGGGCGCCGCAGGCGACCGACCGTCAGCTTCAATGGCATGTTGGACGAAGCCGCTACCGCGGCAGATGAGCTGACCCCCGATCCTCTCCCAGCCGCCCGATCTCCGGGCGGTCGCGACCATCGCGACATTCCTGCTGGAGAGTATCCCCTTGAATTCTATTGAGCAAGCCCAGCTTGACCCCCTCTATGCCACCATGCAGCGCGCCCTGCAGCTCCAGGGCAAGGCCGAGAAGACCCGCGAAGCCTATGCCCGAGGTCTGCGGCGCAGCGCCGATTTCTTCAAGCGCTGCCCCGACGACCTGACGGCTGAGGAGCTCCAGACCTACTTCTCGGCACTCCTGAAGTCCCATTCCTGGTCTAGGGTCAAGCTCGACCGCTGTGGATTGCAGTTCTTCTACCGCTAGGTCCTCAAGCGGCCGTGGGACTGGACCGAGATCGTCAAGCCGCCGCGTCCCCAGCGCCTGCCGGACGTGCTGACGCGGGAGGAGACCCTGCGGCTGCTGGGCACGGTTCGCAAGCTGCGCTATCGGGTCTTCTTCACCACCCTCTACAGCACCGGCCTGCGTCTGAGCGAAGGGTTGGCGCTGGAGGTGGGCGACATCGACGCGCAACGGCTGCGCATTCATGTGCGCGGGGGCAAGGGCAACAAGGACCGCTAGGTGCCGATCACCGACACGTTGCTCCACATGCTGCGCCGCTGGTGGGCAACCCACCGCCATGCGCGCCTGCTCTTTCCCAGCCCCACCGGCGGCCCCGAGCGGATGTGTCAGGCCACCACCCCCATGGACCGCGGCGGGGTGCAGGCAGCAATCAGCGCAGCGGTGGCCGATGCCCGCATCCGCCTGCGCATCAGCGTCCACAGCCTACGCCACTGCTTCTCGACCCACCTGCTGGAGCTGGGGGTGGATTTGCGCGAGCTGCAGACGATCCTCGGCCACGCCCACCCGGAGACCACCGCCCGCTACGCGCACCTGACCGAGGTCACCGCCGCCCAGGCGCGCGAGCGCCAAGGCCATCTGCTGGAGTCCTTCGTCCTGCGCTGGAGGGACGCGGCATGATCCGCCTGGCCGAGATCATCAAGACCTTCCTCCCGGATCTGGAGCAGAAGTACGGTAGCCGGCTGTTGCCCAGCCACCGCCAGGCCCTGACGGCGATCGAGCAGTGCCGCACCCAGGCACTGGGCACCGCCGCCAGCCACTGCCACGACTGCGACAGCCACGCGGTCTTCCCGCTGTCCTGCGGCCACCGCTTCTGCCCCCAGTGCCAGCACGAGGCCGGCGAGACCTGGCTCGAACGGCAGCGCGCCAAGCTCCTGCCGGTCGACGACTACCTGATCACCTTCACCCTGCCTGCGACCTGGCGTGCGCTGGTCTACGACCATCAGCGCGAAGCCTATGATCTGCTCATCCGCCTCGCCTGGCAGACCCTCGCGGCGTTCGGGCTGCGCGACAAGGCCCTGCACGGGGACCTGGGCGCCACCGTGGTACTGCACACCCACAGCCGCGCCCTCGACTTCCATCCCCACGTGCATGTGGTGCTGCCCGCCGGGGCCATCGACCCCGCCACCCGCCACGGGAATCGCAAGACGGGCAAGTTCCTCTTCCCCCACCAGGCCCTGGCCAAGGTCTTCCGGGCCAAGTGGTTCGCCGCAATGAAGGAACTCGGCTGGACCGTCCAGGCCAACCTGCCGGCCCAGTGGGTGGTCGATTGCAAGCAGGTCGGCAACGGTGACAAGGCGCTGATCTACCTCGGGCGCTATCTCTACCGCGGCGTGCTGCCGGAGAAGAACATCCTGCGCCACGCGGACGGCCAGGTGACCTTTCGCTACACCGACAACACCGGAACCCACAAAACCCGCACCCTGGCCGGGGCGGACTTCCTGTGGCTGTTGCTGCGTCACGTCCTGCCCAAAGGCTTTCGGCGCAGTCGCGACTATGGCTTTCTCCATGCCAACTGCAAACGGTTGATTCGGCTGCTGCATCGGGTGCTGCGCTTCATCCCGCCCCAGCCCAAGCAACGGCCACCGCGGTGCTGCATACACTGCGGCGGAACGGTGACGGTGTCGATCTTCCCCATCCCCGCCCATCTGAGGTCCGCCGCAAGGCCCGCGGCGGCGGCCCTGGAGATGGCGATGTAACCCGCCCCCCCTTCACCTCCCGCATCGGGCGATTCCCGCCCGAGGGGTGCGCTCGGCTCAAAATCAGGCATTTCTGACCCAATTTCAGCCAACCTGGGCCGGATGGAGCCCTCCTCCGGTCGCTGAGCCACCCTCTCTCCCACCACCATCCCCCGGGATCGCCTCACGCGGGATGGTCGGCAAAAAGATATTCCCTATCACAGGCTCCGTACCAACCCGCCGGGCTCGTCCAACCATAAGGACAACTCGTGGTTCGCTGCGCTCACACGAGTTGTCCTTACTCGTTAGACGGCCTCGCCGCCGAGAACATCCTTCAGGTCTTTCATGCCGAGCCATGGACGCCGACGGTGCAACATTCGGTGGCAGTTCGAACATACCAGGGCAAGATCCTCAACCCGAGTCTCTCTGACACCGTCGAGCTGGCTCAGCGGAATCGTGTGATGGGCCTCGATGAAATCGCGGCCCAGGTCCCCGTAGACCTTCGCGAAGTCGAATTCGCAGACCTGGCAAGAGAGATGACCATCGCGATTCATGGCCCTCCGCTTGGCCAGGAGGACCAGGTTGCGACTTCGTTCCCGTGCGGTGTGCAGCCGCTCGTATGCGATCCCTTCCGGGAACGAGTCGCGCCCAGCTGGTTTGGCCGTCCGAAGATCGTCAGCTGCGAGTCGATGTTCAACCAGGTCGAATAGATCCTCGAGGAAGGTCAGCAGCGATTCGCCGTCATTCGGAACGGAGATTTGGATCTGAACGTCGCCAAAGCCAAAGGTTCGTGCGAAGTAGGCCGTCCGCTCTGGGTTCCTTCCATCTCTCTTCGTCGGAGCATATCGCCACAGGAACGTCCGCTCGTCGGCATCCGTCTTGTGGATTTCAACAAGAGGTTGGGATTGGTTCTCCGGGTAGACGACAACGTACCAACTGTCGCCGTCGCGCCACGGGGTCAGGAGAAGAAAGTAGGTTGGTCCGCCCTCACGGGATATTCGGTCGATCGAGAAGAGCGGACGCCCATCGACCCATGGGTGAAAGTTCGTGGTAGGCCTGGCGCCGCGGATTCGCCTGGTGCTGAATCCTGTGACTTCGTTGTTTGCCAGCAATGCCGAGAGCGATTTTGCGAGCGACTTCTTCACGATGTCTCCCTTCGGTCCGTCTAACAATGAATTGTATGGATCTGCCTATCTCCCCCTCTAGGATGATAGCCGGCCAGCCAGATCATTCGAACCCTCATCAGATGGGGTCATTAGCGCTAATGTTCAGCTCATCAGTGCTCGCCGGCCGGCGGCCTACCCTGGTTACTGAGTTCTGGCAATCCCGGCCGGAATGACGTCCTCAAAATCGGTCATACCGGCAGGGAATGCGGGGATTCAGGTGCCAGGAGAGGGTCCGGTCTGGATAGCGGGGTTTTGACGCCAATTACCTCCGGTGGTGCCGGCTGATTAAACCGTGGTTCACTGCATTTGACAAGAATAAGGAGCGGGTCGCCGCGCTCCTCGCCCTGACCACCGTATCCCGTCAGCAGACTCAAGGGCCGCTGAAAGGGCATCGTTTGGAAATTTCGCTCGAAAAACCGGGCCAGCAACGGGAGGACTTTGCCCGCCTGGGCGGCGACGACATCGTCCTGCTTTGGCGCACCGCACCGCCGCGGATGCCCGCCCACTAGGCGGGGCCTGCTCCCGGGAAGCGAATGTGCTCATCCTATCCCTGTCCGAGGGACCCCATGTCGATTAAAGTGGGTACCTACCCATCCGGGAGCGGCGTTGCCATGCCCCCTGCCAACCCCGGTAAGTCAATTATCTGGCGCGGCCAGCAGCCATCACCCCAATGAGGCCGCGCCCACCGCCCCGGATCCTACAGAGGAACTGACTCATGCGTCCCTTACGCTGGAAAAGCCGTTTTCAGACTGGCGATATCGCGACCGACCGCCAGAAACGGGCCTTCTTCGACTGTCTCAATAGCCTGATCACCGCTGCCGGGCACCGCGAGCATTGCCAGGAGATGGAGGATTTCCTGGGGCGGAACCTGATCCAGGCGGAACAGGCCCTGCTGCAACCCGCCCCCAACCCTGATCTGGGCCAGGCATTCGCCCGCCAATTGCTGGGCTCTCTGCCCCTCCGTCCCTACGGCAGCCCCGCCTGCCGCCAATGCGGGCTTTGCGACCTGGCCCAGCAAAAGGTCGCCGAGCACCTGCAAGCCCCGGCGGAATGCCTGCTCAAGCACCTGGCCTGAGCCGCACAATGGGCTTTGCTTCCCTGGCCACGGATGCGGGCATTACCCACAACACAGCCAAGGCCTGGACTTCGGTATTGGCGACCAGTTATATCCTTTTTCCACTCCGCCCCCCACGCCAATTTCCACAAGCGGCTGATCAAGGCGCCCAACCTCTCCTGTTACAACACCGGCCTGCCGTGCTGGCTGCTGGGTATTCAGAACCCGGTACAGATTGGGACCCATCCCTTGGGCGCCAACCATCCGCCGCCCGGCCCGAGGGCACTAACCCCCACTGATCGTGGCCGAAATCGTCTGTGGTATGGGCATGGCTACCCTGTGCACCCGCTGGCTCAGGCCGCAGAGTAACTCGTAGTTAATCGTGCCCGCGGCCTGGGCGATCTCCTCCACCGGCAGGCCGCGTCCCCAGAGGAGGACCTCATCGCCCGGCTGGGTCCCGGGGGCCTGGCGCAGATCCAGGCTGATGCTGTCCATGGAGACCCGTCCGATCAGGGCCACCCGCTGGCCAGCTACCAGCACCGGCGTGCCCGTAGGGGCATGGCGGGGGTAGCCGTCGCCATAGCCGATGGCGGCCACGCCCACCGGCATGTCTTCCGGGCATGAGAAGGTGCCCCCATAGCCAATGCGGTCCCCGGCGCGGAAGTGATGGACGGCGGAAATCTGGGTCTTGAGGGTCATCACCGGCGCTAGGCCCAATTCCCTCGCGCCTAGATCCGCGAAGGGCGAGCCGCCGTAAAGCATGATGCCCGGCCTAACCCAATCAGCCCGGGCAGCCGGACAGGCCAGGAGGCCGCCGGAGTTGCCGATATTCAAGGCCTGGCCCGGCTTGGCCAAGGCCCGCAGGCGCTGGCATTGGTGGTTCGTCAGGGGGTCATCGGGGTTGTCGGCATTGGCCAGATGGGTCATGAGACCCGGCAGCGGTGCCACTCGCGGGCAGGCGGCCAGTCGCGACTGGATGGCGGGTAACTCCGCCGGATCGAGGCCCAGGCGGTGCATCCCCGTATCCACCTTGATCCAGATGCGCAGCGGGAGGCCAGGCGGCAAGGCCTCCAGCCAGGTCATCTGGGCTTCCCGATGCAGGGCCAGGTCGAGCCGGTGCCCTTGGGCCGTCAGGACTTCCTCGGGGGAGAGGGCGCCGCCCAGAACCAGGATGGGGTGCTCAACCCCCGCCCCGCGCAGGTGCAGGGCCTCCTCGACCCGGGCCACGGCGAAGCCGTCCGCCGCCGCCAGGGCCGCGGCGGCCTGCTCCAGGCCGTGGCCATAGGCATCCGCCTTGATGACGGCCCAGATGCGGCTGCTGGGGGCCCGCTGCTGCGCCACCCCCAGATTGTGGCGTAGCGCTGCCTCGTCAAAGAGGGCGATTGGGCCGCACCCGCTCACCGGTAGCCCTCGTCCCCGTAAACGTCCGAGATGTAGTTCTCGAACTTGGTGTACTTGCCCAGGAAGGTCAGCCGGGTGGTACCGATGGGTCCATTGCGCTGTTTGCCGATGATGATTTCGGCGACCCCCTTGTCCTTGCTGTCCTCGTGATAAACCTCGTCGCGGTAAATAAAAACAATAAGATCCGCGTCCTGTTCGATGGCTCCGGAGTTATGGCTGACGATGCCGTCCGCCAGCCAACTGGCAGGGCCTGGGACCGTGAGATCGAAGACCTCCTCTTCCCCCGCTTCCTCAATGGCGACGATGCGATCCCAGAAGATGTCGCTGCTGGCCTGATTGCGCAGTGGCTCGTCGTCCAGGAGTTCGGCATAGCTCGCCAGAGTTTGACGCGATGGTGCGAAGTTGAAGTGCGCCTGGCCGCCATAGGAGGTACCACGCATTTGGGCCATCCCTCGGGTAGTGACACCTTGGGAACGCATGGCCGCACGAACCTGGTCGAAGACCTGGACGGGTAAAGTGTCCAAATTAGTGTTGGGGACCGTATGGGTTATCAGGGCGCTAAGCAGCTTGGCCTGGTTTTCTCTGGGGCCAAAGGCCCCGACCTCTCCGAGAAAAAGCCGTTGCTGTTCCGCGCCCCTGATCCAGACCATATAAGTGGTGCGGTATTGCTCGCTCTTCACGGCCTGGATGCGTCCGCGGATACCCAGGCGGAGCAGAAGGGCCATGACATCGTCAGCCAGGCCCTGACAGTTGGTGCTGAGGTGGACACCGTGACTGCCGCGTTGACCAGGTTTTCGGGGGGAGATGGTGCCGTCGGTAGCCCAGAGATGTCTCAGGAAGAGGGCGATTTGCTCGTTGGCGAGTTGGAAGAGGGCCGATGGCACCCGCTTTTCGTGAGACCGTTGGCCAAAAATCCCCAGATTGCGCAGCCAGAGGTTCATACCCGCTGGATGCCAGCGATTACCGTTGCCGCTGAATACCAATTGATGCCAAGCCCCCTTGCCTTCATGGCGATTGACCTGAACGCCGAAGTGCTGGATTGCGGAATCAGACACTATCCGGCTATTGGCATCGGATGCCGTGGTATAGCGTAAGGGCTGGCCCTTGAGGTAGCTGCCGTCACCCATCAGGTGGGCAAGCAGAATGATTTCCGGCTCGGGCCAAACCAGGGCTGTGGAGGGTTCTGGCACTTGCCGCGCGGTACCCAGGCGGTCACCCGCACTGAGTTCACCGATGGTACGCCAACCCTCCGCGCCATAAAGCCGGTGGTTAACCGTGCCACGCAGGCGGCGTCCACTGGCTAGTCGGACCTCGAATACGGGTTTAGGGCCAACACGCCAAACCTTATCCGAGGTGGCCTTGATCAGCCTGCCCTGTTCATTCATCGAGAGCACTTCCGGGGTCTGGCCGACCAGGTCGCGAATGGGAACCCGGCTGCCATCGGCCAGCAAGACTAAGGTATCCCCGGTCACGCACTCGCGCAGATCCGACATCACCGGCCGCTTGTTGGGGCGCTGTTCCAGGCTGCGGTTGAGCTGGGAGAGGGCGACGACGGGGACCTTGAGTTCCTTGGCCAGGGCCTTGAGGGAGCGGGAGATGGCGGAGATCTCGGTGGCGCGGTTCTCGCTGTTGCCCGGCACCTGCATGAGCTGGAGGTAGTCCAGGACGATGAGCGCCAGGTCGCCGTGCTCGCGCTTCAGGCGGCGGGCGCGGGCGCGGACCTCGGTGGGCGACAGGGCCGGGGTGTCGTCGATATAGACGGGGGCGTCCGCCAGCATGTTCACCGCCGAGGTCAGGCGCGGCCACTCGTCCTCTTCCAGCTTGCCGGTGCGCACCCGGTGCTGGTCGATGCGCCCCAGGGAGGACATCATGCGCATGGCCAGGGCGTCGCCGGGCATCTCCATGCTGAAGATGGCGACTGGCCGTTTAACCTCCAGGGCCACGTTTTCCGCCAGGTTCATCGCGAAGCTGGTCTTGCCCATCGAGGGCCTCCCCGCCACGATGATGAGATCCGATGGCTGGAGGCCGGAGGTCATTTCGTCGAAATCGGCGAAGCCGGTGGGCAGGCCGGTGATGGGCTCGTTGCGCTGAAAGAGGATCTCGATGCGCTCCACGGCCCGGCCGAGGAGGCCGCGCAGGGACTGGAAGCCGCCACCGCCGCGCTGTTCCTGCTCGGCGATCTCGAAGACCCGCCGTTCCGCCTCGTCCAGCAGCTCCGCCACCTCCCGGCCCTCGGTGTTGAAGGCGATGTCGCTGATGCCGGTGCCGACGGAGATGAGCTGGCGCAGCACCGAGCGCTCGCGCACGATCTTGGCGTAGGCCTTGACGTTGGCGGCGCTGGGGGTGCCGGTGGCGATGACGCCCAGATAGGGCAAGCCCCCGGCGTCCTCCAGTTGGCCGGTGCGCTCCAGCATCTCGGCCAGGGTGACGACGTCGAAGGGCTGGTCACGGGCCGCCAGGTCGCGGATGGCGCCAAAGATTAGCCGGTGTTCGCGCCGGTAGAAGTCGCCCTCGCCCACCTTGTCGGCCACCGAGTCCCAGGTCTGGTTGTCCAGCATGAGGCCCCCGAGCAGGGACTGTTCCGCCTGGTTCGAATGGGGGGGGATGCGCAGCCGTTCGCCGGACGGCAGTTCCTGTTCGGGGTAAGGCAGGTCGTAGGGGTCGGACATGGAATGCTCCAAGCCGGGCGCAAGCGGGGAAGGCGCCGCGAGGGGGTAGGTCTTGGACCTGACCCGGGCCGGGGCGCATCTCGCCCCGGCCCGGGTCGCGCGATTAGCTCGCGGGGACGATCTCGATCTTGAGGGTGGCGTCAATCTCGGGATGGAGATGGACGACGACCTCGTAATGGCCGGTGGCCCGGAAGGAGCCCGCGGGCAGGCGCACTTCCTGCTTGTTGAGCTTTAAGCCCAGGGCCACCACCGCCTCGGCGATATCGCCGGTGCCCACGGAGCCGAAGAGACGGCCCTCGTCGCCAGCCTTGCGGGCGATGGTCACGGAGCGGCCATCGAGCTCTTCCCGGCGTTCGTCGGCGATGGCATAGGCCTCGGCGGCGAGTTGTTCCAGTTCGGAGCGACGCTCCTCGAAGCGCTTGAGGTTATCCGCCGTGGCGGGTACCGCATAGCCCTGCGGAATGAGGAAATTGCGGCCGTAACCGGCGCGAATGTCCACCTTTTCGCCTAGGTTGCCGAGATTGGCGACCTTTTTCATCAGGATGACTTCCACTTGGGTACCCCCAGTAAGATTTTCAGTAGCGGCGGACCAGGTCACGGGGTGGCACGGTCCACGATGGATGTCGAGGCCGCCCCGGGGCGGCCGTCTTCAGTTCTTGTCGGCCTGGCGCGGTCTGACCCTAGCGCGCACGTTTACCCAAATATCCGCCAAACCCAGGCCGGCGGTCAAAACCTGAGCGTGGGGCAGCGCCAGCAGGAAGAGGGCGTATAAGCCAATCAACCAGCCCCGGTTGGCCTGCAGCGCCTTGACCAGCCAGTGGATCAGCGCCAATCCCTGGAGCAGAAACAGGGGGGTGATCAGGATGAGCAGATCCGCCGCCGATTGGTTTTCGCCCTTAACCAGGATGAAGGCCATCAGGGCCAGCCCCAGGACCCCCAGCCCCTTGCCCAGGCGCAGATCACGAAACTCGGCGCCGAACCCGCCGGGATTGTAAAGCAACGACTGCCACCAACGCCCCAGGAAGAGTGCCAGCAGGGCCTGGAAGTAAAAGGTCGCGGCGAAGGCCCCCGTCATCCATCGGGCCACCTCCAGGATCAGGGCCTGGCTTTCAGCATCGGTCAGGATGCTACCCTCGATCAGGCCTTGTCGCACCGGCTCCATGAGTTCGGCCCAGTAGGCGGCGGGGTCGGCCAGGCCCACCTTCAGCCCGATCAGGATGGCCAGGCCCATGAGACCCGCCGTCGTCACCGTCAGGGCTGGCGAGCCGCTGTTGCGCAGCAGCACCGCCAGGACCCAGACTGGCAGCCAGAGAGCCAGTGCGAAGCCCAGGGCGGGTCCGGGGCTGCCCAGGGCCGCGAAGGCGAAGAGACCGCTCGCCAGCCCGGCGAAGAGCCCCACCAGCAGGCCTTCCACCGGACCCTGGCGCAAGGTGGCCAGGGCCAGGGTCGCGGAACTGAGCAGGCCCGTCAGCGGGAAGAGCAGCGACAGGAGCGCGAACACCGCGGCCACCAGCGCGGCCTGGGAACGGCCGCGCATGATGAAGGAAGCCAGCCCTAGCATGGAGCGTCTCGTCTCGTCGGACCTGGGTCCAGGCCACCCCGGACGCCTGTCCCGGATGGCCTGGACCGGCGCCTGATCAATGGCCGTCGGAGTAGGGCAGCAGGGCCAGGAAACGCGCCCGCTTGACGGCCAGGGCCAATTGACGTTGATACTTGGCCGAGGTGCCGGTGATGCGGCTGGGCACTATCTTGCCCGACTCGCTGACATAAGCCTTGAGGAGATTGAGATCCTTGTAGTCGATCTCGGTAATGCCCTCGGCGGTGAAGCGACAGTAGCGCTTGCGGCGGAAAAATTTTGACATGGCAACCTCTTACTCAAGCTCGTCTTCGTCGTCCATTTCCTCGATCCGCTCCACGCGCTCGGGGCGGTCGCGGCGGCGGCGCTCGCCTCCAGAGTCATCGGAGGAGGGTTCCTCCTCGGACTTGGCGAGGGGCGAGGGCTCGGTAACGGCCGCGTCGCGGATGAGGATGAGGTTACGCAGCACCGCGTCATTGAAGCGGAAGGCGCTTTCCAGTTCGTCCAGGGTGGGCTGGTCGCACTCGACATTCATGAGAATGTAGTGGGCCTTGTGGATCTTGTTGATCGGATAGGCCAGTTGCCGGCGACCCCAATCCTCGTAGCGATGGATCTTGCCGCCGGACTTTTCAATGCTGGCGCGATAGCGCTCCACCATGGCGGGCACCTGCTCGCTCTGGCTGGGGTGCACCAGGAACACGATTTCGTAATGACGCATGTGGTCTCCTTACGGGTTGAACAGCCTCGCATGGGACAGTGAGGCAAGGAGTAGCCTCCCGAAGCCGGGAGGATCGAGCATTATACGGAAATACCCCGCCGGGTCAAAAACCATCGAAGGGGCGCGGGCGCGGGGTTAAACTCCCTGACGACTGATTGCACCCCCCGCGAGGACACCTCATTGCCCACATCACCCACCAAGGTCCGCCTGGCCTATGTCTGTAGTGGTTGCGGCGCCAGCCTCAACAAATGGGCCGGGCGCTGCCCGGATTGCGGCGCCTGGAACTCGGTCGAGGAGATCCCGGACGCGCCGGCGGCGGGCCGCGGCCGGCAGGGCTATGCGGGTGCCGCGGACAGCGCCCGGGTCCTGTCCCTGGAGGCGGTCAGTCCGGAACGGGAGACGCGCACCAGCAGTGGCATCGCCGAGCTGGACCGGGTCCTGGGCGGTGGTCTGGTGGCCGGGTCCGTGGTCCTGATCGGCGGCGACCCGGGCATCGGCAAGTCCACCCTCCTGCTCCAGGCCTGCGCCGCCCTCAGCGCCAGCCTGGGGCCCGAACGGCCGGTGCTCTACGTCACCGGCGAAGAATCGCCCCAACAGGTGAGTTTGCGCGCCCGCCGCCTGGGCCTGAGCGGGGCCGGCATCCGTCTGCTGGCGGAGACCGGGGTCGAACGCATCCTCGCCGCGGCCTCCAGCGAGCAGCCGCGGGTCCTGGTGGTGGACTCCATCCAGACCACCTACACAGACCTCTTGCCGTCCGCCCCCGGCTCCGTATCCCAGGTGCGCGAGACGGCGGCGCAACTGGTGCGCTGGGCCAAGCAGGGCGATACCTGCGTCTTCCTGGTGGGACACGTCACCAAGGAAGGGGCCTTGGCCGGGCCCCGGGTGCTGGAGCACATGGTCGATACCGTCCTCTATTTCGAGGGCGAGGCCGGCAGCCCTTACCGATTGGTGCGCGCGGTCAAGAACCGCTTTGGCGCCGTCAACGAACTGGGCGTCTTCGCCATGACGGACCGTGGCTTGAAGGAGGTCCGCAACCCCTCCGCCATCTTCCTCTCCCGTCACGACCAGCCCGTGCCTGGCAGTCTGGTTATGATTACCCGCGAGGGCACCCGGCCCCTCATGGTCGAGGTCCAGGCCCTGGTGGACGAGAGCCCCCTGGCCAATCCCCGACGCGTGGCCCTGGGCCTGGAGCAGAATCGCCTGTCCATGCTCCTGGCCGTGCTCCACCGCCATGGCGGTCTGGCCATGTTCGACCGGGATGTCTTCGTCAACGTAGTGGGCGGGGTGCGCATCACGGAGACCGCCGCCGACCTGGCGGTACTGCTGGCGGTCCTCTCCAGCTATCGCGACCGGCCCCTGGACCTGGAGTTGGCCGTCTTCGGCGAGGTGGGCCTGAGTGGCGAGATCCGCCCCGTGCCCAACGGTCCCGACCGGCTGCGCGAGGCCGCCAAGCATGGCATCAAACGCGTTATCGCCCCCAAGGGCAATGTCCCCAAGGGCGGGGTCGAGGGTCTGGAGATCCTGGAGGTGCGTAGCCTGAAGGAGGCGATCGACGGGGTCTGAAGGCATCCTGGCCACGCGAGATGACGGACGGGACAGCCGACTTCCGGCTATGGGTTCTGTTTCTCCGTACATCTGAGCGCCAGAAGCGCCTCGTCGAACTTGCCGCGCAGCTCCGGGGTCCAGTCGATGGGCAGGTGCGGCGGCAGCGGCGCGGGTACAAAGGCCTGGGCCTTCTCACCCACCGTCGAAATGGTCACATATCTGCCTTGGAGTGCTCGCTTCATCCTGCCTGCCTCGAACCTAAAATAAGATTCGTCTTTATTTTATTTTTACTGCTCATCCTAAAATAAAGGGTCGGGATGGGAAAACCAACCCCTGCGCCTTGCGCAGCAGATGGGCCCAACAGCGTTGGCACTGTTGCGGCCAGGAGGTCTCATCGGCATGCAGCAAGCCGCTGCTCTGAATATCGGCGAGCAGCGTCGCTGCGGCGGGCGCGACCACGGCGGCATCAAGAGGCAACGCCTCTCAAATCCGTAGGTAGGTGATGTAGTACAACCGACCGGGAAAATCCCAACCCTGTTCTGACATCAAAAGGCCCCGCCCGCTTCAGTCCTCGTAATGAAACCGACAGGCCACGATGACTAGGGTCGATTCGGTCGTGCGATAGACGAGGCGGTGGGTATCATCGATACGGCGGGACCAGTAGCCCGAGAGGTTGCCTCGCAGGGGCTCGGGTTTGCCAAGACCGGCGAAGGGTTCGCGGGCGGCGTCCTGGATCAGGGCATTGATGCGCTTCAGCGTCTTGCGATCCTGGCTTTGCCAATACATATAGGCGTCCCAGGCATCAGGCACGAATTCGATGGCGCGCACGGTCAGTCGTTATCCGCATCGAGCAGCCCGCGCGGTTGAGCCTGGCCGGCGCGATCCTGTTCAATGGCGCGAACCAGTCCCCTGGCATTGGCCGGCGTCGAGAGCAGATGCAGGGTTTCCATCAGGCTGTTGTAGTGCGCCAATGACATGATCACCGCATCATCTTCGGCATCACGCCGGCTGATGACCGTCACGTCGATGTCTTGAACCACGGCATCCAGCAAGGATTTCAAGGTATTGCGTGCATGGGAGTAAGTGACCACCTTCATTGAGGACCTCATATGTACAAATTATTGTGCAAGTCTAGCATTGGTTGCTTGAGCGTGACGACGAGTCCATCACTCTCATTCCAGCGCAATCCGCACCTTGGCCGGGTCCTTGCCCTTGGTTAGCTGATCAATGTAGTCGGCAAAGCATTTCTTCATCTCCGCCGGGTTGGCGGGGGCGTCGGTGACCTGCATAGCCTGTTGCAGTGCCTGCGCCCTAACAGTTGCCATCCTGTTAGGGCGTGATCGCGACCGCGCTTACCAGTAGGCCAGCAGCCGGTCGCCCTCGACCTGGTGTTCGAAGCAGCGCAGGGGCCGGTTGCCGACCTCGACGCATTCGCCGGTGGTGAGGTCGAAGGCCCAGTTATGCTTGGGGCAGGTCAGGCGGCCATCGACCAGGGCCAGGTGGGGGATGTTGGTCTCCTGGTGGGGGCAGCGGGAGTCATAGACCCGGAAGTCGTCCCCGGTGCGATAAATGTAGAGAGAGCGGCCATCGGCCTCGACGAAGGAGACCTTGCCATCGGCCAGGTCGGCGAGCGCGGCCAGGTCGTGCCATTCCGGCTGGGCATCCAGGTTTTCCGGGCGGAATTCAGGCAGGTCCATCTTCAGGAGGATATCCGTGGCCCAGACGATCTTGGCCAGGCCTAGGACTGGGAAGGCCATGAGCAGGGCGTCGATAATCTCGTGGGGGCTGGCGCCATTGCGCATCGCCCGCGTCAGGTATTGCTTGAAGCCGGGCTCGGTCTGGACCGCGACCTTGGTGATGACCGAGATGAGGTCCCGGGTGCGGACATCCAGGTGGTCGCCGGCTTTCTTGAGGAAGGTGAAATAGCTGGTCATGGCCTCGGGCCGGACCTTGACCAGGTAATTGAGGGCGTCGCTCATGCTCTTACTCCCGCGTGATGGACTGTCACCCCGGAAATGGGGTGATGGACGCATTATCCGCGCCAAGGGCGGAGAATTCGACTATCTTTCCCGCACCATGAATGCCGCCCACTTCACCGACCCGCAAACCGGTTTCGCTGCCTATGACCCCATCCAGGCCGAGGCCGCGCGCCGGCTCGCGGCCTTGCATGCCACCCTGGCGCAAACGCCCATCCCGGGTCCGGTCCGGAGGGGATTGGCGGGCCGGATCAGGTCGCGCTTCAAGCCACCGCCCGCGCCCGCGCCCGTACCGGGCCTGTATCTCTGGGGAGGCGTGGGGCGGGGCAAGACCTATTTGATGGACTGGTTCGCCGAGGCCCTGCCCCTGCCGGGTAAGCAGCGGCTCCATTTTCATCACCTGATGCGCGACCTGCATGAGGAGATGGCGGGCCTGCCGCGCCAGCCGGACCCGCTGGAACTGGTCGCGGAGCGGCGCTGCCAGGACCTGCGGGTGCTGTGCCTGGATGAGTTCGTGGTCACCGACATCGCCGACGCCACCCTGCTGCATGGCCTGTTGCGCGCCTTCTTCCGCCGGGGCGTGACCCTGGTGACGACCTCCAACACCCCGCCGGACCGCCTCTATCTCAACGGCCTGCAACGCCCGCTCTTTCTCCCCGCCATCGCCCTCCTCAAGCAGCATACCCAGGTGTTCGAGCTGGACGGCGGCGTCGATTACCGGCTGCAAACCCTGCGGGAGGATGGCGTTTATCACCATGCCGCGGAGGGCGACGCCGAGGCCCATCTCGCCGCTACCTTCGCGCGCCTGGCGGGTGGGCATCAGGGAGGGCCGGCGGCGTTGCACGTCAATGGGCGCGATATCCCGGCGCGCCGGCTGGGGCCCGACCTGGCCTGGTTCGATTTCGAGGTGCTGTGTGGCGGCCCCCGCGCTGCCGCCGATTACATCGAGATTGCACGGGAGTTTCACACCGTCCTGCTCTCCGGGGTGCCCCGCCTCACCGCCCGCCAGGACGCGGCGGCGCGGCGCTTCCTGCATCTGGTGGACGAACTCTACGATCGCCGCGTCAAGCTGATCCTCAGCGCCGCGGTGCCTCTGGAGGCGCTCTATTCAGGCGAACTGCACGAATTTGCTCATGAACGCCTGACGAGCAGGCTGGTGGAGATGCAGTCAACCGGCTATCTCGCCGCCGGGGGCGAGGGGCGGGCGCCTTAGCTCGAGGTTGGGGCGCCGCCCGGGTAGGTCGCGAGCAGCCGCCGAAACCGGTCCCAGTCGAAGGCCGGACCCGGGTCCGTCTTGCGTCCGGGGGCAATGGCGCTATGGCCGACGATGCGTTCGGGGGTGATGGCGGGAAAACGCGCCAGGAGGTCGCGGCTGGTCTCGGCCAGGACCTGGTACTGGGCGGTGGTGTAGGGCACCTCGTCCGCCCCCTCCAGTTCGATGCCGATGGCGTAGTCGTTGCAGCGCTCCCGGCCCAGGAAGCTTGAGGCCCCGGCGTGCCAGGCGCGTTTATGCAGATCGACGTACTGAATGAGCTCGCCATCGCGGCGGATCAGCAGGTGGCTGGAGACGCGCAGCCCGGCGATGGGGCGAAAATAGGGATGGGCCTCGGGGTCGAGGCGGTTCTGGAAGAGGGCGTCGATCCAGGGGCCGCCAAAGTCTCCGGGCGGCAAGCTGACCCCATGGATGACCAGCAGATCCACCGGGATGCCGGGCGGGCGCTCATCCCAGTTGGGGGAGAGACGTCGCCGGGCCTGGGGCAGCCAACCGGGGCCCAGCTCTCCTGTGGGTGCCAGGCCCGGATCCCTATCCATGCGCGGCGCTCAGAGGTGGGGCACCAGGCCCTTCATCACCAGGTCGGTGAGGCTCACCACCCCCAGTACCCGCCGGTCCTGGACCACCGGCGCCCGGCTCAGGTCGAAGCGGTCGAAGAGGCGGGCGCAATAGCGGATATCCATGTCGGGATGGACGGTGATGGCCGGCTTGACCATGATCTCGTAGATATTGACCCGGTCCGGGGCCCGGTCCCTGGCCAGCACCTCGCGGGCGATGTCGGACAGGACGACGATGCCCAGTTCATCGTTCTCGCTGCGTCGCTTGACGATGAGGGTCTTGGTGTCGACGTGGCGCATGGCCTCCAGGGCGGCGGCCACCGTCGCCATGCCATCGACCAGGTCGAAATGGGGCTTCATGACCTCGCGGACGCGGATCAGGGGGCGGGTGCTCATGGATCAAAGCTCCTCTTCGACGAGTTGCGCTAGCTTGCGTAACTGGTGATCGATGCCGACCGCGTCCTCCACATCGACCTGAAAGGCGATGCCGGACCCCGGCCGGTCGCGGAAGCCACCGGCCTGGGCGATGGTCTCCAGGATGTGCCGGCTGAGGTGCTCCTCCACCAGCAACAGGATGACATCCCGCTGGGTCTCCAGGGTCAGGCCGAAGAAGGTCTTGGACTTCTCCGCCCCTTCGCCCCGGGCCTGGTTGATGACGGTGGAGCCCGTGGCGCCGGCCTTGCGGGCGGCATCCAGGACGGCCTGGGTCGATCGGTCCTCGACGAAGGCCAGAATCAGTTTGAAGTGCATGGATCTCAATCCTCGCGATACGGGGGCTGGGTGTTGGACGGCCAGGGGCTCGGGGTCAATCCCCCGATGCCGCCCGTGCCGCGGGGGTAAGCGCTTCCTCCTGGGGGGAGCTTCTCCTGTGCAGCCACCAGTGGGCAAGCATGCCGTAGGACATGACGATGATCATGGGTAACAGGGATGCGAAGGCAATCAGACCGAAACCGTCGATCATGGGATCTCGCCCCGGGGTGCGTTCGGCGAGACCGACACCCAACGCTGTGACCAGCGGCACGGTTACCGTCGAGGTGGTAACGCCGCCGCAGTCGAAGGCGATCGGGACGATAAAGCGTGGCGCCAGCTTGGCCATGGCCAATACCAATAGGTAGCCCGGGATCAGCCAGTAGGCGATGTTGGTGCCATCGACGATGCGCGCACAGCCGATCACGATGCCGATCCCGACGCCGACCGAAACCAGGGATCGCAGCCACATGCCATTCAGTTGGCCGACACTGACCTTGTCGGCCTTGATCGACAAGGCGATCAGGGCCGGTTCCGCCATGGTCGTCGCAAAGCCGATCAGGAAGCCATAGAGGTAGAGTACCCACATCGAAACGCCGTCGCGCATCAGGCCCCGGGTCATCTCCTCGCCCAGCGGGAAGAGCCCGACTTGCAGGCCTTCGTCGAACATGTAGAGACCCAGGGCCACCAGCAGCATGCCAACCGCCAGGCCCTTGGGGTTGGCCAAGGGCCGCCGCAGGATGACATAACTCGACAACAGGACCACGGCGATGATCGGCAAGAGATTGCGGACCATGTGCAGAAAGTCGGTCAGTATCTCCAGGGCGGGATGGAGGTGTTGGGCCTCCGGGGGCAAGGCCACCGCGATGGCGGCCTGATCGGCGGGCAGGAAAAAGAGAATGCCGTAGATCTGGATAATGATCATGGGTGCCAGGGCACCGAAGGCGATGAGGCCGAAACCATCGAGCATGGGATTGCGGCCGCTGATCGTCATGGCCAGGCCGACGCCGAGAGCAGCCAACAGGGGCGCGGTAACCGTGGACGCGACCACCCCGCCGGAATCGAAGGCCAGGCCTACCAGTTCTGGTGGCGCGAAGGCGGTGGAAATGATGACGATCAGGTAGCCGGGGATCAGATAGTGGGCGATGGTATGTCCGCGCACAATGCGCCAGACGCCCACCATGACCGCCAGACCCACGCCCAGGGCCGCCACCATGCGCAGGGTCAGCGCGCCCATGCTTCCACCCGATACCGCCTCGGCCTTATAGGCCACCGCCATCAAGGCCGGCTCGGCGGCCACCGAGGCGAAGCTGATGGAGAAGGCGAACAGCATCAGCCAGAGGAAGGAGCCGCGGCGGGCATAATCGTAAGCCATCGTCTCGCCGATGGGAAAGATGGCCACGTCGAGGCCCTTGACGAACAGGGCCAGGCCGAGCAGCACGACGGCAAAGCCTCCGATGAGGGCGACCGGGTTATCCGGCATGTGCTGGATGAAGAAGGCCTGGAAAATGACCACGACGATCAGGGTCGGGGCCAGATCCCGAGCCGCGTCGTAGAGCAGTTCGCGGACGGCGTGGATCAGTGCGACAGCCATGCCTGCCCCGTTTCTTGAAGGCCTTGCGCGGGCGATATCCCGCGGGATAAGCGGGAGGGGTACGGATGCTGGTCTGTCATCGGCTCTTAAAAAAATCAATAAAATTATGTAATAAGGCGTTGCCGGCAGGGACAACCCTTACCGAGGCCAAGGGCCATGTCCAACAAAAAGATCCCTCGGCTGCGAGGATTTTGGGGGTTGCCGGCGGCCTTGGCGCGGGCGGTTCAGGCAATCTGTCGGTACAATGCTGGCTGGATTGTAACAAAATAATTAAAAATGGCGAGGGCCAAGGGCTGCCGCCAAGAAGAGGTAGATTTATCATGAGTCAAGACATGTCTTCTCCCCCGCTGCCAGGGGACACGCCCGCATACCTGGATCACCGTATCATCACCGAGCAGGTCCGCGCCGCCTTGGTCGAGGACCTCGGCGATGGGGATCGCACCGCCCGCCTGCTGCCGGCGGACCAGGTCGCGCGGGTGGAACTGATCACCCGCCAGGATGCGGTCATCTGCGGCCGCGCCTGGTTTGACGAGACCTTCCGCCAGATCGATGGCCGGGTCGTCAGCGACTGGCGGGTGGGCGACGGGGATCGCGTCGGCCCCGGCGACTGTCTGTGCCGCATGCAGGGCCCCAGCCGCGCCCTCCTCACGGGGGAGCGCACCGCCATGAACTTTCTGCAGACCCTGTCGGGCACCGCCACCCGCGCCCGCCATTACGCCCAGGTCGTCGCCGATCTGCCGGTACGCCTCCTTGACACCCGCAAGACCCTCCCGGGCCTGCGCCTGGCCCAAAAATATGCCGTGCGTTGCGGCGGTGGCCATAACCACCGCCTGGGGCTGTTTGATGCCATCCTGATCAAGGAGAACCACATCCTGGCGGCGGGTTCCATCGCCACCGCCCTCGCCGCCGCCCGCGCCCTGGCCGACGGCCTGCCGGTGGAGATCGAGGTCGAAAGCCTCTCCGAGGTCGAGCAGGCCCTGGCGGCGGGCGCCACCCATCTGCTCCTCGACAACTTCACCCTTGAGGCCCTGCGCCAGGCGGTACGCCTGGTCGCGGGTCGCGCCCGTCTGGAGGCCTCCGGCGGCATCACCCTGGAGACCCTGAGGGTCATCGCCGAGACCGGCGTAGACGACATCTCCATCGGTGATTTGACGAAGGATTTGGTGAGCGTCGATCTCTCCATGCGGTTTTTGCCGGCTTGAGCCCAATAGCGAGGTTTAGCGGAACAGGCCCAACGAGATCTTGGGTGCCTGGATCATCCTATTGGCCCAGGAAGGCGTGATCATCCGCGCCAGGAACCTAAACCATATCGCTCCGGTTAGCGGGCCGCCGGGTTCCGCCGCAAGCGATCAACCTTAAGGAGAAGATCGCCTCATGCCCCGCATCTTCGACAATATCGACCAGACCCTGCTACCGGCCTTGCGGGAGACGCTGACGGTGGGCGAGCGGGCCGACTTCTGTGTCGGCTATTTCAACCTGCGGGGTTGGCGCCATCTGGCGGATCTCATATTCACCCCTTGCCCACACGGCGCCGCATCAGCGCCGGCACGGGCTGAGGACGCCTGCGGCGCAACAACAGCAAGCTTTTTATCTTAATTGGGTCAGACCCCCTCCTGTCGGAGGGGGCCACCTCACGCTGGGGCAGCGCCAAACCGCTGCAATTGACGAAGGCGGACCCGCTTAAACTCGGGGCTAAACTGTCCTGGACATGGGGTCCACTTTAATGGGCGACTGGTGGTGGCCGCGATGGACTGTCACGCGGGGGGTGTTACGTCAGCGGGGGTAGCGCCGCTTCAGCAAAAGCATTTGCCAATAGCGATCGCCGCGCTCGTGGCCGAAGGCCAGGCGGAGATTGGCACGGTTCAGACGCAGGAACCGGATCAGTCGATCCGACCGGAACTCCGCCAAGTGCCAGCAGGGCGGATAGTCGAGCAGGGCATAGCCGTTTGCGATCTCTTTGGAAAAGGTGCCGCTCAGCTCGATCGCATGGGCGAGCGTCGCGGTGTGCTCGGGCTTGAGGACGATGCGGAAGGATCCCGGGTTCGGATCGTTGGTCCAGATCGTCGTGAGCTTGAGGGTGAATTTAGGCATAGGGACCTCTCTCTGTTTGAGCGCCACGGGGGCGCGGTTGGGACAGAGGCCGCCGCCAGTCGCCGAATTGTCAAAGAACCCCGGATTGCGGGACACAAAAACCCGCAAGCCACGCAGTGGTCTGCGTGACAGCCATCGGTAGGGTTCTCTGACGCAGGGTCAGCTTGGTGGCGAGAGAGAGGTCATGAGCGGATCGGTGGAGAACCAGGCAATAAAGTAGGATCAAATCGGGTCACCCGGCCGAGGCGGCGGCAGGCAGGCCGCGCGACGGGTGGCTGACGTCGCAAAGTGTAACCTGGACGGGTCGCGGGATCAAAGCCGCGGCGCCGTCATATCCATAACGCCCCCGGCGAAGTGTTTTTCAAACGCCAGATGATCCGCCGAAGGCTGGCGGCCGAAGTTCCAGCCGGACCCTATGGCTCAGCACCAACAAAGAAGCAGGGCGCGGTGCTGAAATCGGCATGGGCAAGGCGGGAGAATGGCTCGAAGCCTTCTGAAAACAGGGAACCCTCGGGCGTTGGGCTAATGGAAACGGTATCAGCGGCGCCAAGCAACTTCCGATCGCCGCGCGCGCCGATCTCAATCGAACGGTGAAGCAGGAGAGTCCAGATGAAGAGTCCTTTCGAGGTACCCCCAGCCGACCGCGGCCAGCCAGAGAGACGTAACTGCGACAAATGCGATGGCTCGGGTAAGGTCAGGGACAAGAAGTGCGATCGCTGCAACGGCTCCGGGAAGGTCCGGTAGCAGTCAGCATGATCCAGACCTATCAGACCTCTTGCCAGGGGGTGACGTCCGTCGTGAACAGCGACGCGATGGCCGTCACGGAGTGCGGCGGCCTTGTGGTCGCGGTGGTCTGCGACGGCGTCTCTTCGGCCCCTCGCGCCAGTGATGCAGCGCGGCTGTCCGTTCAGATCGTCATGGATGCCTGTCAGCGCCAGTTGGACTGGTCCGACCCGCTCGGCCTGGCCGAGGATTGGGCGCTGGCTGCGCACTCGCTGGTCGCCGACCGGTTCGGACACAGTGGGCTGTGCACCCTGGTGCTGGCGATCGTTGGGATGGACCACCTCTGGGGCATCCACGTTGGCGATTCCACCTGTCTGGTGATCCGCCGCGGGAGCGGGATCACGCGGCTGACCGAGCCGCACCGAAAGGGCGTGCTGCGCAGGTTGAACGGTAAACCCGTACTGCTGCATGGCATGCCGGTGTTCGATCAGGGTCTCACCCGCGTGATTGGTCAGTCCGCCCCTCTGGTCCCGGACCGCTTCGAGCATGCGCTCACCCACGGGGACTGGGTGGCCTGTTTTACCGATGGGGTCGAAAATGATGCGGTCGAGGATCTCGTCCGCCAGGGACAGGTGACTGCGGAAGGCGTCAAGATGCTGGTCGAGCGGTGCGCGCGGAACACCAATGACGATGCGACCTTGATCCTGCTCCAATCCTCCGAATCCATCGACTGGGATTCGCTGCTTCGCGGCCTTGCGGACTATGCCCGACTGGACGCCGAGGAGCGCGAAGGCCTGATCAGTCGTCTCCAGGACGCGCCCTTCGGCGTGGCTGGCGCGACAGCAGGCGACGGGCTGTTGCAGGCCTACGCCGCGGAATGCGCCGACGGGCGCGCCGCCCGGCTCGCCCGGCTGGTCCTCGCCGCGGGCAGGCCGGAGCGCCGCGCCGTCGAACAGATGCTGGACCAGGCGATCCTGCGCCGACAGAACACGACCGCCCGGGTGCTGAAGGCGGCCCTGTCGGCGTGGGGATAGATCCCATCGGCGGATCCATTGCCAAAGGCTGAACCGCCCAACGGAAACCCATCGCCTGGCGCCGACGAGTGGCGAGGGTTAAGATTCTCCCCTATCGCTCAAGAAAAGCGCTCAATATGAGCAATAGCCGCTCCCCCTATGCATCATGGTCTGGAACTGGCAACAATCCGACTGGCCCGATTTCGCCTACGACAGCGCGTCGCTCGCGCCGCTAGAGTCGCGCCTGCTGCACGAGTCCGGGCTCCTGTTCGGCGCCTTCGCGCATCTGGACGACTCCGAGCAACGGGCACTGACGGTCGACCTGATCGGCGACGAGGCCCTGATGACCGCCCGCATCGAGGGCGAGTATCTGGATCGCGATAGCCTCCAGTCCTCCCTCTTGCGCGAGTTTGGCCTGGCCGAAGACCCGCGTCGTGTCGCCCCGGCCGAGGCCGGGATGGCGGAGCTGATGGTCGATCTCTATCGGCACTTTCAGGCCCCCCTGACCCATGAGACCCTGTGGACCTGGCATCGGATGCTGATGGCCGGACGGCGAGACCTGCGCGATGTCGGGTGCTACCGCACTTTGGAAGAGCCGATGCAGGTGGTGTCCGGGGCCATCTATGCACCCAGGGTCCATTTCGAGGCACCGCCCGTCCAGCAGGTATCCGGGGAGATGGACCGCTTCGTCGGCTGGCTCGACCGCAGCGCCCCGACCGGCGAGGGTCCGCTGCCGACCCTGACGCGTGCGGGTATTGCCCACCTCTATTTCGTCTCGATTCACCCCTTCGAGGACGGCAACGGCCGGATGGCGCGTGCCATTGCGGAACAGGTCCTGGCGCAGGGTCTCGGGCAACCCACCCTGATTGCGCTATCCAACACCATCGAACGGCACAAGAAGGCCTATTACGCCGCACTGGAGCGGGCGAATAAGGTCAATCGCATTGACGATTGGCTGGACTATTTCGCCCATACCGTCCTGGATGCGCTGGACTACACCCGCGCGCGGGTCGTCTTTCTCATCGGCAAGGCCAGGCTCTATGACCGACTCGGGGGTCAATTGAATGAGCGTCAGGACAGAGTGCTCGCGCGTCTCTTCCGGGCGGGACTGGAGGGCTTCGTCGGGGGCTTGAGTGCCGAAAACTATATCGCCATCACCCGCACTTCACGCGCCACCGCGACTCGCGACCTCCAGGACCTGGTCGCCAAGGGCGCGCTCGTGCGCACCGGGGAGCGCAAGCATGCCCGCTACGCCTTGCATCTCGCGAAAGCTGCGACTCAGGGTCTGATCGACAGCAAGGGCATGGCGTCATAGGTTCCAGACCGGGATCGCCGTCAGGTCGGCGGACAGCGGCAGGTCGGTCTCTCTGAGGCACAGCACGGCCCCCTCGCCGATGCCGAGCCCAAGCTTCTCCAAGGCCCCGAAACCGCGCGTCGCGCTACGGCTCGGGGTGGCGGTCTTCTTGATCTCGGCGGGATAGAGCCGGTTGTCCTGCTCGATCAGGAGGTCGATCTCGTTGCCGTCCCGGTCTCGATAAAAGTAGAGAGTCGGCGTGTGCCCCTTGTGCCAATAGCCCTTGAGGATCTCGGCGACCACATGGGTCTCCAGGATGGCGCCTGACATAGCCCCGGCCTCCAGGGATTGGGGAGAGCCCCAGCGTGTGAGATAGGCATAGAGCCCGGTGTCGAGGAAATAGAGCTTCGGGGTCTTCACCAGCCGCTTGCCGAAGTTGCGGTGATAGGGCGGCAGCAGGTGGACCAGATAGCTCGCCTCCAACACGCTGAGCCAGGCACGGGCGGTCCCTTGCGCGATGCCGGCCTCTCCTGCCAGCGCGCTCAGATTGAGGAGTTGCCCGGTTCGGCCGGCGCAGAGCTTCAAGAAGCGCTGAAAGGCGGTCAAATCCAGGATATTCACGATCTGCCGGACATCACGTTCCAGGTAGGTTGCCACATAGGCGGCGAGCCAGTCGCCGGGAGCAATGGCGTGGGCGTGAATGGCCGGGTAGCCCCCGGCGAGCATCAGGGCGTCAAGCTCCGGGAGCGCCAAGGACGACGCGGAGAGCTCGGTGACCGAGAGCGGCAGCAGGTGGGCGATCCCCACCCGCCCGGCCAGCGACTGTGTAATCCCGGCGAGCAGGCCGAATTGCTGGGAGCCCGTGAGGACGAAACGCCCCGGCACGCGCTCCTCGTCAACCATGCCCTGGCACCAGGAGATTGGCCGCCATGCCACCAGTACCTCAAGCACACCGCCTTCCTGCTTGCTGTGTCGCGCCGATCAAGTCGGCGAAGGATGCCCTGCATCCTTTTCTCCCGACTGAACGGCCTGATCGCCCGAATTCCGCTCCAGCCATGCCCGCGCGGCCGCCCAGGCGGCCGGGGAAGGATCGGCGTTGCGCCGCCGCCGGAACTCGTCGATGACGAGACCGTGAGGCTTGATTCCGATCTGCAGCGTTCCGCGCTCGCCGCACACGTTGACCCGGTAGACGTAGCATTCGCCCGCCAGGATATCGCTGGCGCGCGTCGCCACGCAATGCCGCATCGTCTTCCCTTCCTCCTGGAGCTCGCCCACGGTCGTGACAGCCTGGAAATGGTCGTCCGGGGGGATCGGCGGCGGGCCAAGAGAGCGGGCGGGGTCCAGGTCCGATGCGTGCTGCTCGCCGCACAGCACCATCAGCCCGTCGTGCGCGCGCTGGACACCGCTCCAGTCGCGGCAGAATTGGTGGACGAAGCGATCCGTGCGGTTCCGTGGATACTCCTCCAGCAGCCGGCCGGTGTCCACGAGCAGGGCGATTCTCCCCTCCAGGATCTGATTCAGCAGCCAATGGTTCTGGGTGGCGGCTAGCTGATCGCGCAACCAGTGAAGGTGGCGCAACAGGCGACCGCGTCCCAGCGGCACCAGGCTCGACGGCAGTCTCGGCCAATGCCTAAAAGCCATCGCGGCATCCAGGTCGGCTGCCAGATCCCGGATGTCTTCTAGCACGCGACGGGTTCCCTCCCTGAGAACGATCTTGCGCAGCAGGCGCACCTGGACCGGCCGCACGTCCGGCAGATCCAGCGCCGCTGCCAGCAATTCGCGTTGCGAGAGCCGCAACAGCTCCGGTAGCCGGGCGTGCCAGCCCGCGTCCTCTGTATAGCGTGCCGCCGCGATCCAGAGCAGGACCAGGTTCGAGCGGGCAAGGTCGCGCGCCGCCGGGTAGCGGGCGCAGACCTGCATGGCAGCGGACTGCGCGTACCAGACGGGGTGAAGGGCGCGGATGAAGTCCCGCGGCCAGGGCTCCAGGTAGCGCAGGACCGGCAGGTCCTGCCGGGACTCGTGGGCCGGGTTGACGAGCCGGGCACCCCAGTCGTAAGCAGTTTCGACCCAGCCGCCCCTCGTGCGACGGAACCACGGCATGCCTGCCGCAAAAGGCCCATAACCGAGGATCGGCCCCCCCTGATCGCGGAGGTCGACACTCAGGGTGCCGTCTGGCTGATAGTGGGAAACGAGCGCCGATAGAAACATGATGTTCTGGCCGCAGGCCGCCGCCCTTGCGGCGGCGCTGCCGGTCTGGTGGATCGTCAGGCTGCTTTAGTCGAGCGGGACAGTGTAGGCGCCGCCGCCGATGCGGTAAGGGCCGAACGACTGCCCACGCCCCCGAATCGACAGCTCCCGTGGGTTCTCATCGTCCGCGGCGGTCTCAAACCCCGCGTGACCCTCCTCGTCGCTGTAGGCGTCCAGGGTCCCGCGAGTCCGGACCCCCTTGAGGTCAACGGTCACCTCGGTGCCCGCACCGGGGTCGCCATCACTGACCAGCATATCAGGGTCGAGTTGATGAGGCATATTCGTCTCCGATGGTCTGCGAACAGGTTAGTCGAGACGTGGATACCGATTGCAGTCTGGACCCTGGCATCGACTCGGTCAGGGTATCGCCCTGGGTTGGTCAGGGGGTTCGTCCAGGGACCAGTTGGCAGCATCACCTGGCTCCGTTGTCCCGTTGAGATGTGTCTGGGGATCCCTCAGACCGCCAACGCCGCGGGCGTCAGTGTTTTCAAGGGGGACTCGGTGCAAGAGGTCGCGGAGCTGCGGCGAAGCACCTCTGCGAGCAGTGCGTCGTAGGTCTCTTCGCCCAGGCACTGGCGCAGTGCCATGCGCGCCGTTGCTTGGCCCTCGACCTCCCTGGTGCGGCGGCCTCGCTGGCCTGAGCGGGTGGCCAGGATCCACCATCCCTGCTCCAAGTGTCGGCGGACCTCGGCACTGCGGCAGTGCCGCAGGAGCTCTGCCACGGCCTGGATACAGCCCGGTGAGGGCTTAGCGTTGTTCTCGGCCGAGTGCTGGACGACCGCCAGGTCGTAGGTGTGTGTTGCAGGGTAGCGCCTCAGGGCGATCTCCGCCGTGGAGCAGGGCACGCCGGTCGCGGCATCGAACAGGCCGACAATGAAGGTAGTGCCCTGCGAACTCTTGTACAGATAGCGGGTGGCGTATCCCCAACCGAGACAGTTGGCGAGCGCGGCCCCATGCGCCGTTAGCTCCCCGAGGGTCCCCAGCGGCCGGACGAGCCGCGCACCGTCGGAGGAGACGAAATCGGCCGGGATCAGTGGCCACATCTCCTCGCCGGAGGCGACCCGCGACGGCCGTGCCTCCCGCAGCCGTCGCCGCAGGTCTGCCAGTGCGCCCTGGTAGTCCGCCGTGATCTTGCCCAACCCGCGGCGCGCCGAGCGCGAGAGGAACTGATCGATGACGTCCTCGCAGGCGAGCGATAGGGACTGAGCCCGGGCCTGTGTCGCACCGCCCGCGTCACGGCGCAGGCTCGCGGTGAGCGCGTCGCGGAACCGCTCGATCTCCCGCAGCGTCGCCGGGTCGGGGAGCCAGCGCAGGCGGCCGGCTGCGGACCCGCGCTGCGTCTGGTGGACGCACGCGCGCAGCCACTCAAGCCCGTCTTCGGACTGCCACGGCGGCTTGTGAAACAACCTCTGGCCGATCACGACCGTTTGGTTGAACTGGTCCCAGGCCTCGGTGGTGTCCGCTGGGATATCCTCGGGACGCAGTGCATTGAGCAGCAGCGCGAACTCGCGGGGCCGCGCCACCCAGCCGATCCCGATCAGCTCGGGCGGCCGACCGACCAGTTGGCGGATGACACCCGGTCTCACGCCCCAGCGCGCGGCGAGGCCCTTCACCACCGGGCGGCCCTCATCGACGATGGCCCGGAGTTCCGCACCCAGGGTACCGGGCGCCCCCTGGACCGTGGCGCGGAACAGACTGGGAAAAGTCGTGGCGAACTGGAGCCGAAATCTACGAAAGGGCATGTGCACCCGATAGTTGTAGATCGCGAGGTCGAGCGGCCCGTCCGGACTGGCCGCCTCGAGGACTTTGGCCTCCAGGCCCGAGACGAAAGCTGCCAACGCCACGGCGAGTTCGCGCTGGAGGGCTGCCTCGACCTGGCGAACCGCATCGCCGGTATCCGCGGAGTAGGCGCCTTGGACCAGCGCCGCTCCGCTTCGGGTCACCAGGGCCGCTGCGGTCCGACGGAGGTCCCACTGGAGGGGATCCGGTGTCGCGAGACAGGGTGCCTCGAACCTGACGCCCTCCAGACCAGGCACCCGGTGGATCCGCCGCTCGGCCTCGTTAGGCGGTCCGGCCGACGCCTCGGCGATCACCCCGGCGGCGGACAGGAGCCTGCCCCGGGTCCAGGCCCGGCCTGGGAGTCGGACCATCCAGACCGTGCCGTCTGCCAGACGCAGCAGTGCGCAGCCGCACACGTGGCCCAGGGGTCGAGGACTCAACATCGCCTCAGGGGCGGGGAAGACGACCTGCTCTCGGATCGGCCCGCTGGCCGCGACGGTGCGATCGATGAGTCTTGCGATCGGGCAGCCGGTCTGACTGCGCGGCTGGGCCAGGGTGGCTCGAAGTGCATTCCGGATGTCGGTCATGCCTGTGGGGACCATAGTGGTGAATCATCCGTCATGACTTGATGTTTCCTCCTTACCGAAACCCAAGAGAGTGGACCGAAGCCGGCCGGCTTCGGCCCGTGCGGAGCTACCAACTCGAGTCGTAATAAACGGTGAGCCCTTGCGCGATGGCTTCCCTGGCCTTGGCGATGAAGGTCAGATCCTCCTCGGTGCGTCCCGCCGAAAAGCCGAAGAAGAAGCCGGCCGTAAAGGGTAGCCTATCCGCCCTGACATCGGCCTCCAGCCGGTCCAGGTCTTCCGCGGTCAGTACCACCGGCGTGTGATTGAACATTTCCGCCTTGCCGCCCTTGGCGCGGTAGAGCGCCTCCATCCAGCCGTGCAGGTTCGGATGCTTCCACCACTCGACAATCTGCCGCGCGTCACTGACCTTGAAATCGACTGGGCTGGACGGCTTCTCGGCGGTTACGTTCACGAACATCTCAAGTCCCATTGGTTTTCTTCTCCCGTTGGATATTGCTCATCCCGAAGGACGCGGAACGGAGGGCGGCGGGACCCGGCCGGGACCGGCACGTGGGCTCGGCTAGGCTGGGGGGAGTCTGGCCGCGTCATGTTTGGTCTCGCCGCCCTCTCGTGACTCGACAACGCCCGGCGCCCAATAATTTTCAAAGGCTGGGGCGGATTCACATCGCCGGCGTTGCAACTTGGCGAGCTCAGCTCCCGGGGGCGGCCCCGGGTCCATGCAGTCAGCGCGGCGAATCCCCGAAACGCCGTAAGACTGCTATCAATGCAATCATCTCTTCCGGCGGGAGTCTCTTCATGGCCAATCTGGTTGTCAGAAATCTTGATCAGCGTCTTGTGGATGCCTTAAAGCAGGGTGCTGCCATGGCTGGCCGCAGTGCCGAGGCCGAGCACCGTCGCATTCTTGAAGAGGTGCTGTGTGCGCCGCGGAAACGCAGCCTAGCGGAGGTGCTGGCCTCCATGCCGGATGTGGGACAGGCCAGTGACTTTGAGCGGTCGGAAGATACGGAGCTGGCGGCGCGTGTATTTAGTTGACACCAACGTTATCAGCGAGGCAAGGGTGTCCGCTTTATCCCCCCAGGGTATCATCGAAAGGGAGCCTGCCATGTTCGATCGTCTCAAGACCCTGATGCACCGCCTGACTAATCATACCGTCCTGTCCGATCTGCTCGACCCCGTGTCCCGGGCCTTGGCGCGGGTGCGACAGGCGGCGGTGGGTCGCACCCTGACCATTCCAGATTTTATCGCATGGGGGGGTGCGGTGCCACCTGCAAGGGATGACGACCCGGCGCGAGTAGGTGCAGACCTGGCTGCGTCTGTACCCGGAGGTCGCGGCGCGGGGGCCGCTGGCGCGCTCCACCGGGTCCGATGCGCTGGCGGCGCCGAGTCGCCAGGCGGTCTTGGCCGCGGTGGTGCCGGCTTTGGTCCAAGAGGCGCGGCCGGTGCTGCCTGATCGGCTGGCGGGCATTCCCGGCCTGGGTGATCGCCTGGTGCGGGCCATCGATGGCACCTACCAGGCCGAGAGCGCCCATTGCCGGCGGCGCACCCCCCGCAGGGGGGTGAGGACAATCCCAAGGGCCATGCCTGGCTGAGCTGTTATCACCTGCGCCTGGGCGTTCCCGAAGACGTCCGGGTCGACACGCGCCGCCGCCACGCAACCCGGATCTGGCGCGATGATGACCAGGAGCCCCAGACCCTGACCCGCGAGCGCCGGGGATACACTCGCACGGGGTAATCCACAAGCCCTCAGGGGCGAGCCGGACCATGGGGCTGGGTTGGCGTGGATGACGCCGTGGAAGATGCCCCGAGACCCTGGCCGCTTATACTGAGCCCCGTTCTTCACCCATCTCGCTGGGCAAACCTGGCAGGATCACCCCATGCACGTCTCCTTCGTCCATGTCCACGTCAAACCCGATCACATGGATGTCTTCATCGGCGCCAGCGGTGCCAATCATGAGGCCTCGGTGCAGGTGCCGGGCAACCGGCGCTTCGATGTGCTCCAGGATCCCGAGGATTCGGGACATTTCATCCTTTACGAAGCCTATACCTCCGTCGAGGACGCCACGGCCCACAAGCAGACGGTCCACTATGCCCTTTGGCGCGACAGGGTTGCGGCCATGATGGCCGAGCCACGCCAGGGCGTGCCCATGACTGGGCTTTTCCCAAGAGACTGAAATGATCAATCCATTTTCAATGGGCCGCCTGCCACGCATCGAGTTCGGGTCAGGCGCCATCGCCCAACTGCCCGCTATCGCAGCCCGCCATGGCCGGCGCTTGCTGATCCTGACCGGTGCTCACTCCTTTACCACATCCTCACACTGGGAGGCGCTGCGTAAGGCGCTGGCGGATGGCTACTTCGGGGGCGAGGTCGTGCGCATCACGGGCGAGCCTTCACCGGATGAGATCGATAGCATCGTCCGGCTCAGCCGGGGGGGCCGCATCGATGCGGTGATCGGCATCGGTGGTGGTA
Source organism: Chromatiaceae bacterium (assembly GCA_016714645.1). Taxonomy (NCBI): domain Bacteria; kingdom Pseudomonadati; phylum Pseudomonadota; class Gammaproteobacteria; order Chromatiales; family Chromatiaceae; species Chromatiaceae bacterium. The sequence goes on from JADKCI010000006.1 coordinate 148,970, forward strand.
GCGTACTGGACGCCGCCAAGGCCGTGGCGGGTCTGCTGAAGCCCGGCAACAGCGTCATGGACCATCTGGAGGGCGTCGGTCCGGAGCTGCCCTATCGCGGTCCGGCCACGCCCTTCATCGCCGTCCCCACCACGGCGGGCACGGGCTCGGAGGCGACGAAAAATGCCGTCCTCTCCCGCCAGGGCCCGCATGGCTTCAAGAAGTCCTTCCGCGACGATGCCCTGATGGCCGAATACGCCATCGTCGATCCGGACCTGCTGGCGTCCTGTCCAGCGGCCTTGATCGCCGCCAACGGCATGGACGCCTTTACCCAATTGCTAGAGGCCTATGTCTCGACCCGCGCCAATCTCATGACCGACGCCTTGGCGCTGGCGGGGCTGGCGGCGGTGCGCGATGGCTTGCTGGCCTGGTATCAGGGCGGGGAGGGTGCCGCCGCCGGGCGGGAAAAGATGGCCCTGGCCGCCCTGCTGTCCGGCGTCTGTCTCGCCCAGGCCGGGCTGGGGTCGGTGCATGGTCTGGCCCAGCCGCTGGGATCTTTCTTCCCCATCTCGCATGGCGTGGTCTGCGGGACCCTGGTGGCGGCGGCGACGCGGATCAATATCGAGGCCCTGCGGGCGCGGGCGCCGGACTCGACCGCCCTCGCCAGGTACGCAGTCGTCGGCCGCCTGCTGGGCGCCGAGCCGGGCGCTAGCGATGACGCCGCCCGTGACGGCTTGCTGGCCACCCTGGAGGAATGGACCCGGCTCATGAAGCTGCCACTGCTCTCGGAACTGGGCGTCGCGGCGGGAGATTTTCCCCGTATCCTGGCCAACGCGCGGGGCTCCAGCATGAAGACCAACCCCATCGCCTTGCAGGACGCCGAGATTGAGCGGATTCTCCAGATGCGGTTGCTGGTGGCTTAGGGGCCAAGCCGTCCCGGCGGCCATCGGGGACCTCCCGGCGGCTTGATTCCGGCGCGGACATGCGCCTAGAATGAACGTTCATTCCAGTTCCGTCGCGTTTCGCGCCGAGGTGCTTCATGGGTCACCTGCTTTCTGTTGCCGCCCTGCGGAGGGCGGGTCTGATCACCACCCTCCTGCTCGCCGGCTGTGGTCAGGGTTCCTCAACCGGTGGACCAGGTGGGGCGCCGGGCCAGATGCCGCCGCCCGAGTTGGGTATCTTCACCGTCGTGGCGGAGCCCGTCGATCTGACCATGGAACTGGTGGGCCGCGCCACGCCCTACCGGATCGCGGAGGTGCGGCCCCAGGTGGGTGGCATCATCAAGTCCCGCGAGTTCCCGGAGGGTGGCGAGATCACCGCCGGCCAGCCCCTCTACCTCATCGATCCCGCTCGCTACGAGGCGGTCCGGGACAGCGCCGAGGCGGCCCTGGTCCGCGCCCGCGCCACTCGGGAGCGCGCCGAGAAGAAGGCGGAGCGTTATGGCAATCTGCTGAGGAACAAGGCGGGTAGCCTGGAGCAATTCGATGATGCCCAGGTGGCCCTGAAGGAGTCGGCGGCGGATGTCCAGGTCGCTGCGGCGGACCTGACCAAGGCCCGCATTGAACTGGAATACACCCGTATCACCTCCCCCATCGACGGCCAGATCGGCCGCTCGACCGTGACCCAGGGCGCCTTGGTGACCGCCAACCAGGCGCAGGCCCTGGCGACGGTCCAGCAACTCGACCCCATTTATGTCGATCTCACCCAGTCGGCGGCCCAGCAGTTGCGGTTGCGCCGTGCCTTGGAGGATGGCCGCCTGCGGCGCTCGGAGGACGGGCAGCCCAAGGCGACTCTGACCCTGGAGGACGGCTCGACCTATCCCCACGAGGGGCGTCTGGAATTCTCCGAGGTCAGCGTGGATCAGGGCACGGGTACCGTCACCCTGCGGGCGACCTTCCCCAATCCCGACCATGTCCTGCTGCCGGGTATGTTCGTGCGTGCCCAGGTCGAGGAGGGGACGCGCCAGGAGGCCATCCTGGTGCCTCAGCAAGGTATCCAGCGGGATCGGCAAGGTCAGGCGTTGGCCCTGGTGTTGAACGAGGAGGACCTGGTCGAACAGCGCCGGGTCGAGACGGATCGGGCCCTGGGTAGCCACTGGCTGATCAATGAGGGTCTCAAGCCCGGTGACCGCTTGATCGTCGAGGGGGTGCAGAAGGCTAAGCCCGGCATCAAGGCCAAGGCCGTCGATTGGAAGCCGGCCGCGCCCTGAATTGGCCCATCCGCGGTTGCACTGGGTATTCGCCCGCCGCGGTTGCCTGCGTCGCTTCGTCACCTAGAGAGACTCCCTCATGGCCCATTTTTTCATCGACCGTCCCGTCTTCGCCTGGGTTATCGCCATCCTGATCATGTTGGCCGGGCTGCTGGCGATCTGGACCCTGCCGGTTAGCCAATATCCCGCCATCGCCCCGCCCGCCATCTCCATTACCGCCAACTATCCCGGTGCCTCGGCGCAAACGGTTCAGGACTCGGTGACCCAGATCATCGAGCAGCAGATGAACGGCCTCGATGGCCTGCGCTACATGTCCGCCACCAGCGAATCGAATGGCCAGGCGACGGTGACCCTGACCTTCGCTAACGGGACCAACCCCGATACCGCCCAGATGCAGGTGCAGAACAAGCTGCAATTGGCCAGCGTGCTGTTGCCGGAGGAGGTACGGCAGCAGGGGCTGACGGTCGCCAAGTCGGTGCGTAACTTTCTCATGATCGTGGCCTTCGTTTCCCGGGACGGCCGTCTGACCAAGGCCGATCTGGGCGACTATGCCAACAGCATGGTTAAGGACCCCATCAGCCGGATTCCGGGCGTGGGGGAGGTGACCCTCTTCGAGACCCAATACGCCATGCGCATCTGGCTCGATCCCAACAAACTGAACCAGTATGGCCTCACGCCCGCCGAGGTCTGGAGCGCCATCGAGGCCGAAAACGCCCAGATCTCCGCGGGTCAACTCGGTGCCCGCCCGGCGGACCAGGATCAACAGTTCACCGCAACCGTGAACGTCCAGAGCCGTCTGGCGACGCCGGAGGAGTTTGGTGAAATTCGCCTGCGCACCCAGGAGGACGGGGCCGTGGTGCAGCTGCGGGACGTGGCCCGCGTCGCCCTGGGCAGCGAGAGCTATAGCCGCAACGGCCGCCACCTGGGTAAGCCCGCCGCCGGCATGGCGATCCGCCTGGCCACCGGGGCCAATGCCCTGGAGACCGCCGATGCCGTCAAACGCAAGGTGGCGGATCTGGCCGCCTACTTCCCGGCGGGTATGGAGTACGTCTTCCCCTACGACACCACGCCCTTCGTGCGCATCTCCATCGGCAAGGTGGTGACGACCCTCTTCGAGGCGGTGGCTCTGGTGTTTTTGGTCATGTACCTCTTCCTGCAGAATTTCCGGGCCACCTTGATCCCGGCCATCGCCGTGCCCGTGGTGTTGCTGGGCACCTTTGGGGTCCTGGCGGCCTTTGGCTATTCCATCAATACCCTGACCCTCTTTGCCATGGTGCTGGCCATTGGCCTGCTGGTGGACGACGCCATCGTGGTGGTGGAAAACGTCGCGCGGGTGATGCACGAGGATCATTTGCCGCCCCGGGAGGCGACGCGCAAGTCCATGGACCAGATTACCAGCGCCATTATCGGCATCGCCCTGGTGCTCTCGGCGGTCTTCGTCCCCATGGCCTTCTTCGGGGGTTCCACCGGCGTTATCTACCGCCAGTTTGCCGTAACCATCGTCGCGGCCATGCTGCTGTCGGTGCTGGTGGCCCTGACCCTGACGCCGGCCTTGACAGCGACCCTGCTCCAGCCCCTCGATCAGGATCATCATGAGCGGCGCCGGGGCTTTCTGGGCTGGTTCAACCGCGGCTTCAACCGCAGCGTCGGTTTTTACACCTGGGGCACGGGCTTCATGCTCCAGCGGCGCTGGTTCTTTCTCGCGGTCTATCTGCTGCTGGTGGGCGCCCTGGCCTGGTTATACCCGCGCCTGCCAAGTGCCTTCCTGCCGGATGAGGACCAGGGCATCCTCATCATGCAGGCAGTGCTGCCCGCTGGGGCCACCCTGGAGCGCACCGAAAAAGTCCTGGAACAGATCGAGCGGCATTTCCGCGAAAACGAGTCTGAGGCGGTTCAGGAATTCATCACGGTGGCCGGCTTCAGTTTCGCTGGCCAGGGCCAGAACATGGCCATCGGTTTCGTCAAGCTGAAGGATTGGTCGGAGCGCAATCGGCCGGATCTGGGGGTGCGCGCCGTCGCCGGACGGGCCATGCAGGCCTTCGCGGGCATCCGCGATGCCCAGGTCTTCGCCTTCCCGCCGCCGGCTGTGATCGAACTGGGTACCGCCACGGGCTGGAACGTGCAACTCCAGGACCGGGTCGGGGTGGGACACGAGGCCCTGATGGCGGCCCAGGGCCAATTCATGGGCATGGCGGCCCAGGACCCGCGGTTGATGGCGGTACGGCCTAATGGACGCGAGGACGAGGCCCAGCTCCAGGTGGACGTGGACCGGACCCGCGCCGGGGCCCTGGGCCTGTCGCTGGCGGACATCAACCGGACCCTGGCGGTCGCCTGGGGGAGTGCCTACATCGATGACTTCGTCCATGAGGGCCGGGTCAAACGGGTTTATCTCCAGGCCGATGCCCCCTTCCGCATGTTGCCGGAGGACCTGGATGTCTGGTACGTGCGCAACAAGCAGGGCGAGATGGTGCCCTTCTCGGCCTTTGCCACCCTGCGCTGGGTCTTTGGGTCGCCGCGTCTGGAACGCTTCAACGGTCTGGCCTCGGCCGAGATCCTGGGTCAGGCCGCCCCCGGCGTCAGTTCCGGGGAGGCCATGGCGGCGGTCGAGGAACTGGTCGGGAAGCTGCCAAGCGGCATAGGCCTGGAATGGACCGGCATCTCCTTCGAGGAGCGCAGCGCCGGGGCCCAGGCACCCCTACTCTTTAGCTTGTCGGTGCTGGTGGTCTTGCTGACCCTGGCCGCGCTTTACGAGAGTTGGTCCGTGCCCTTCGCCGTCATTCTGGGGGTGCCCATCGGCGTCCTGGGCGCGGTCCTCGCGGCCATGGGGCGGGGTCTGCCGAGTGATATCTACTTCCAGGTCGGGCTGTTGGCCACCATCGGTCTGGCGGCCAAGAACGCCATCCTCATCGTCGAGTTTGCCCGCACCCTGCAGGAACAGGGTCGGGATGCCGCGGGCGCGGCGCTGGAGGCGGCCCGGCTGCGTATCCGGCCCATCGTCATGACCTCCCTGGCCTTCGGCTTTGGCGTGCTGCCGCTGGCCATCAGCACGGGGGCGGGTTCCGGGGCCCAGCATGCCGTGGGCACGGGGGTGTTGGGCGGCGTCATCGCCAGTACCCTGCTGGGGGTCTTTTTCGTGCCCCTCTTCTTTGTCCTGATCCGGGGGCGGATGCGTAAGAGGGCGGACAAGGCCGTCGCCTTGCCGGAGGTCTCAGCCCATGGTTGACCCAGTGGATCAGTTCCTGGATCAGGAGGTCCGCGGCCAGGTCCGGCGGCAGCGGATCCTGGACGCTGCCGCGGCCTGCTTTGTCCGCGAGGGTTTTCATGGCGCCAGCATTGCCCGTATCGCCAAGGCGGCGGGCATGAGCGCCGGCAACCTCTATCACTTCTTCGCGAGCAAGGAGGCCATAATCGGGGCCCTGGTGCAGCGCAAGCTGGATGAGTCGCTGGCCCTCTTTGCCCAGATCGAGAACGCCGAGGACCTGTTTCAGGCCATGATGGAGCGGGTCGAGGCGAGTCTCAATGAGCGGACGGACAGGGATAATGCCGCCCTGGAGTTGGAGATTCTGGCCGAGGCGGCGCGCAATCCCGCTGTGGCGACCATCGTCCGCGCCGCCGACGCCGCCACGCGCGAGCGCCTGCGCCATCTCTATCGCGCTGCCCGCCAGGCGCGGGGCCTGCCGGTGGAGGACGAGGCCGCCGCCACCGAGGTGTTGACGGCCCTGTTCCAGGGGCTGCCGGCCCGCGCCATCAGTCATCCCGAGCTGGACCGGGTCGGTCTGGTGCCCATGCTGCGGCTGGCCTTGGGAACCCTGTTTTGAGGCGACCCCTGCGGATCGAGGGTGGGGATATCAGAGGTCGCCGCTGGCGCCGGCTTCCATGATCTCGCGCAGGGTGTCGCGGACCTTGATGGCCTTTTCCAACAGGACGGGCGGCAAGTCGGCGGAGCGTATCGCCAGATCCAGGTCCAGGGTCACCAGCCAGGTATGGCCGTCCTTGTCCTCGATGAGGGTGATGCGGCACGGCAGATAGGCGGAAAAGTCGATGTCGTGCTCGAGCATCTCGTGGGCGATGAGGGCATCGCAGAACTGAAAGATCTCCACCCGCCGGCTTTCGATGTCCATGCTTCGCAATTGCTGGGAGAGGGGCAGGTGGGCAACCAGTTTGAAATTCAGGGCATTGGCGCGCAGCTTCATGGACTCGATGGCGCTGTCCGCGGTGATGCCCTCCGCCAGGGGCATTTTGAGCACGGTATCGGCAATCTTCGGCATGGCCTCCCCCTGCTCGGCCAAACCGAGGGGACTGACGAGCAGCGAAAGCACTGCCAGGATGGCGATGGCGGTCAATTTGCGCATCTGTTGGAACTCCTTGGGCGCGGCACGGGCCCGTTCGTGATGGGTGGGAGAAAGGTGTCTTAGGAAGAATATTCTGGACCTTTGGCCAGGGGCTGCCAATCAGGGTTCGGCTAATGGACGTCCTGTTTCAAGATTCCCCTGTCCCCCTTGCCGCCCCTGCCGCATCCCTTGTCAGTTGTCTAACCGGTAATGCTTCTCGACGGGCTCCAGAACCTCCCAGGCGCAGGTCAGGCCGGCGGGGAAGGTGATGAGGTCGCCGCGCTTGAATTCGCGGGGCTCGCCACCCTCGGGGGTGACCCGAAAGCGTCCGCGCTGGATATAGCAGGTCTCGGTCTTGGTGTAACGCCAGGGAAATGACGAGACTTCCTTGCGCCAGAGGGGCCAGTGATCGATACCCAGTACCTCCAGCTTGGCGGGTGAGGGTTTGTGCTCGCAGTGGATTTCCTGGTCGCGGTCTGGATCGCTCATGGCTTGGGCTCCGAGTTGGCGGGGTGCCGGGTCACCCCGGCGCGGTAAGTCCCTCTGGAGTAGGGATAGCGGCACCGGCTTTTCAAGTCAGGACCCCTCAAGGCACCCTCTTGCGCCTTTGGCCGGCGTGTCGGAAACTCTTAACCATGGAAGCATACCTTGAAAAGCTGGCGGAAGCGGTCGGTCATCGTCTGCTGGCGCGCCAGGCCCTAGTCGCCACGGCCGAATCCTGCACCGGTGGTTGGATCGCCCAGGTGCTGACGTCCGTGCCGGGTTCCAGCCTTTGGTTCGATCGGGGCTTCGTCACCTACAGCAATCAGGCCAAGCAAGAGATGCTGGGCGTGGCGCCTGAAACCCTGGCGGCCCATGGGGCCGTCAGCGCCCCGGTGGTGGCGGAGATGGTGGTCGGGGCCCTGAGTCACAGTCAGGCCCGGGTCACTCTGGCGGTGACTGGCATCGCGGGGCCGGGTGGCGGTAGCGAGGACAAACCCGTCGGTACCGTCTATCTGGCCTGGGCCTGGCGGGATCAGGTGCCCCTGATCCAGCGCCGGCAATTCGCCGGTGATCGCGAAGCGGTCCGTCGCCAGACGGTTCGTGTGGCCTTGGAGCGCCTCATCGAATTACTCGATGCCGATGGCTGAGCGCCTCTTCCTGGCCATCTGGCCCGGCGCGGCCCCGCGTCTGGCCCTCGCCCGGGTCCAGGCGGCCCTGCCCCCGCGGGCCGGGCGCGCGACCCACCCCGAGGATATCCATCTCACCCTGGTCTTTTTGGGCCCTGCCAGCCTGGAACAGCGCCGCTGCGTCGAGGCAGCCGCCGGGCGGGCGAGGGGCCACCCCTTTGAATTGGTGCTGGATCGGGTGGGCGCCTTCCCCCGCGCCCGGGTTCTCTGGTGCGGGGCCGATACCGCGCCGCCGCCCTTGGCCGATCTGGTTCTGGCCCTGCGGTCGGAACTGGCGGGCTGTGGCTTTGCCCTCGACAACCGCCCCTACTGTCCCCACGCCACCCTCGCGCGCAAGGCGCCCGCCCTGGAGGCCTATACCCTGGACCCGCCCATCCGCTGGCCAGTGGATTCGTTCGTGCTCGCCTATGGCCAGGAAGGTCCGCCGCCCCGTTACCGCATCCTGCGGAGCTGGTCTTTGGACGGATCTTGCTGAATCAAGCCTTCGGCGCCATGACGGCGCCAATCCTCTATGCGATACTTGATCCCTTGAGTTTGGGCGGTGCCAAAGAGCCGCCCAGCGACGGCAACCCCCTAGCCAGGAGCTAACAAAGATGGATGAAAACCGCAAGAAGGCGTTGGCCGCCGCCCTCACCCAGATCGAGAAGCAGTTCGGCAAGGGTTCGGTCATGCGCATGGGCGACGCGGGCGCCATCCGCAACGTGGAGGTCATCTCCACGGGCTCCCTGGGCCTGGATATCGCCTTGGGTGTCGGGGGGGTGCCCAGGGGCCGGGTGGTGGAGATCTATGGTCCCGAGTCCTCCGGTAAGACGACCCTGACCCTGCATATCGTCGCCGAGGCCCAGAAACTGGGCGGCACCTGTGCCTTTGTCGATGCGGAACACGCCCTGGACCCCCTCTATGCCGGGCGCCTGGGCGTCAACATGGACGAATTGCTGGTGTCCCAGCCGGATACGGGGGAGCAGGCCCTGGAGATCACCGACATGCTGGTGCGCTCCGGCGCCGTGGACGTGGTGGTGGTCGATTCGGTGGCGGCCCTGACGCCCAAGGCGGAGATCGAGGGCGAGATGGGTGATTCCCATGTCGGCCTGCAGGCGCGCCTCATGTCCCAGGCCCTGCGCAAGCTTACCGGCAATATCAACCGCTCCAACTGCATGGTGGTCTTCATCAATCAGATTAGGATGAAGATCGGCGTCATGTTCGGTAGCCCGGAGACCACTACCGGCGGCAATGCCCTCAAGTTTTACGCCTCGGTGCGGCTGGATATCCGCCGCATCGGCGCCCTCAAGAAGGGCGAGGAGGTCATCGGCAACGAGACCAAGGTCAAGGTGGTCAAGAACAAGGTGGCGCCCCCCTTCAAGCAGGCGGAGTTTGACATCCTGTATGGCGAGGGCATCTCCCGCGAGGGCGAGATCATTGATCTGGGCTCCCAGCATGGCATCATCGATAAGTCGGGGGCCTGGTACAGCTATGGCGGCAACCGCATCGGCCAGGGCAAGGACAATGTCCGCATCTATTTGAAGCAGAACCCGGCCTTGGCCGCCGAGATCGAGGCCAAGATCCGCGCCAAGCTGCTGCCGTCCGCCGAAGCCGCTCCGTCTCCCGAGGCCGCGCCGGCGGAGTAGCCCCAGGCCGCGCCAGATCCCGATCGCTATGGACGAGGACCCGGCGGAGTTCGAAGATGAACTCCTGACGGAGGCCCCGGCGACCCAGGGGGCCGACGCCGTACGCAACCAGGCCCTGCGCCTGCTCGCCAGCCGCGAGCACAGCCGTAGAGAACTGGAACGTAAGTTGCTGGCGCGGGGCTACGAGGCGGCCGTCCTGGCGGGGGTACTGGATGCCCTGACCGAGACGGGTCTCCTGAGCGACGAACGCATGGCCGAGGCCTACGTGGCCGGCCGGCTGCGCAAGGGTTTCGGTCCCCTGCGCCTGCGCCAGGAGCTGCGCGAGCGGGGCCTGGACGACGACCTGATCGGCCCCTGCCTTGACCGGAGCGCCAGCGATTGGCTGGAACTCATGACCCGGGTGGCGGCCAGGAAATTCGGCCCGGGCCGGGTCACCGATCGCAAGGAACTGGCGCGCCGCGCCCGTTTCCTTGAATATCGCGGCTTTCCGCCGGATCTCGTCGGTCGCTACCTGCGCGGCGGGTCTGAAGCCTGACATCGCCCGGGACCCGGGGGGGCGATAAGCGAAAACTGCCATTAATTCCGTATTGAGTTTGCCGTCATGAAGAGCAGCGCCGAGCTGAGAGCCAGTTTCCTCGATTTTTTCGCCGCCCGCGGCCATCAGGTGGTGCCGAGCAGCCCACTGGTCCCGGCTAACGACCCGACCCTGCTGTTCACCAACGCGGGCATGGTCCAGTTCAAGGATGTCTTCCTGGGCCAAGACAAGCGTCCCTATCACCGGGCCACCAGCACCCAGCGCTGCGTGCGCGCCGGCGGTAAGCACAACGACCTGGAAAATGTCGGCTACACCGCCCGCCATCACACCTTCTTCGAGATGCTGGGTAATTTCAGCTTCGGGGACTATTTCAAGCACAGCGCCATTCTTTACGCCTGGGAATATCTCACCCAGGTCCTCGCCATCCCCCCGGAGCGCCTCTGGGTGACGGTCTTCCAGGACGACGACGAGGCCGCCGCCATCTGGCTCGACGAGATCGGCGTGGACCCCGCCCGCTTCTCCCGCTGCGGCGAGAAGGATAATTTCTGGTCCATGGGCGATACCGGGCCCTGTGGCCCCTGCTCCGAGATCTTTTACGACCATGGCCCCCAGGTCCCCGGTGGCCCCCCGGGTTCCCCGGACGCCGACGGCGACCGCTATATCGAGATCTGGAATCTGGTCTTCATGCAGTTCGACCGGGACGTCAGCGGCAGGCTGACCCCCCTGCCCAAGCCCTCGGTGGATACCGGCATGGGGCTGGAGCGCCTGGCGGCGGTCATGCAGGGCGTCCACAGCAACTACGAGATCGATCTCTTCGTTAAACTCATCGATGCGGCGGCCGAGGCCACGGGCGCCCCGGACCGGGAGTCCAAGGCCCTGCGCGTCATCGCGGACCATATCCGCTCCGCCGCCTTCCTCATCGTTGACGGCGTCACGCCCGGCAACGAGGGGCGTGGCTATGTCCTGCGCCGTATCATCCGCCGCGCCATTCGCCATGGCTACCAACTCGGCCAGTCCGAGCCCTTCTTCTTCGCGCTGGTCGCGCCCCTGGCGGCTGAAATGGGCGAGGCCTTCCCCGAGTTGCCTAAGGCCCAGGAGCGGGTGGCCCACGTCCTCAAGTTGGAGGAGGAGCGCTTCGCCGAGACCCTGGAACAGGGCATGCGCATCCTGGAGCAGGCCGTCGTCGGTCTCGCGGGGGCCGTCATCCCCGGCGAAACGGTTTTCAAGCTCTACGACACCTACGGCTTCCCCCTGGATCTGACCGCCGACATCGCCCGCGAGCGGGGCTTGACCCTGGATACCGCCGGCTTTGACCGCGAGATGACCCGGCAGAAGGAGCGCGCCCGCGCCGCAAGCCATTTCAGCGCCGGTGCTGGCTCCGCCCTGCGGCTGGAAGGCGAGACCTGCTTTACGGGCTATGAGCGCCTGGACGACCGTGCCCAGGTGCTTGGCCTCTACCGGGGCGAGGCGGCGGTCGAAAGCCTGAGGGTTGGCGACGAAGGTATCGTGGTTCTCGACACCACTCCCTTCTATGCCGAGTCGGGTGGCCAGGTCGGTGACCGCGGCTGGCTGACGGGTGAAGAGGTGCGCCTGACCGTGCTCAATACCCAGAAGCTGGGCGGCGATGTCTTCGGCCATGTCTGCCGGGTGGAGGCGGGCGAACTGCGCGTCGGTGATAAGCTCGAAGCCAAGGTGGATGCGGAACGGCGTCGAGCCACGGCCCTCAACCACTCCGCCACCCACCTGATGCATGCGGCTCTACGCCACATCCTGGGCGACCACGTCCAGCAGAAGGGCTCCCTGGTGGACCCCGAGCGGTTGCGCTTCGACTTCTCCCACTTCGAGCCCGTCAGTCGGGAGCAACTTCGGGCGATCGAACGCCGGGTGAACCAGGAAATCCGCGAGAACCACCCGGTCGAGACCCGCGTCATGACCCTGGAGGACGCCAAGGCCACAGGCGCCATGGCCCTCTTCGGCGAGAAATACGCCGACCAGGTGCGGGTGCTGCGCATGGGCGACTTCTCCACCGAACTCTGTGGCGGCACCCATGCCCGGGCGGTGGGGGACATCGGTCTCTTCAAGATCCTAGGCGAGGGGGGCATCGCCTCCGGCGTGCGCCGCATCGAGGCCACCACCGGGGCCCAGGCCCTGGCGGCCGTCGAGGCGGACGAGGAGCGTCTGCTGCGCCTGGCCAGTCTGGTCAAGGGCGGCCGGGAAGACCTGGACGACAAGGTCGCCGCCCTGCTGGAGCGCGCCAAGCGGCTGGAAAAGGAACTGGCGGACCTCAAGGCCAAGGCCGCCAGCGCCGCGGGCCAGGATCTGGCCGACCAGGCGGAGGAGATCAGTGGCATCAAGGTGCTGGCGGCGCGGCTGGATGGCGCCGACGCCAAGGCCCTGCGTGACGCCCTGGACCGGCTCAAGGACAAGCTGGGTTCCGCCATCATCCTCCTCGCCGCCGAGAGCGAGGGCCGGGTCAACCTGGTGGCCGGCGTGACCAAGGACCTGACCGACCGCTTCCAGGCTGGCGATCTCATCCGCGAGGCCGCCGCCAAGGTGGGTGGGAAAGGGGGCGGCCGGGCGGACATGGCCCAGGCGGGAGGCTCCGATCCCGCCGGCCTGCCCGCGGCCCTGGCCCTGGCCAAGGAATGGACCCGGGCTCGGGTCACTCCCTAGAATTCCGTTTTCTTCCCCTGGTCGCCCCGCCTCGCGTGGCGGCTGGGTATTCTTGACATTGGCAGAAGTAAGGAGAGTGCCATGGCGCTCATTGTTCAAAAATACGGCGGTACCTCCGTCGGCAGCGTGGAGCGCATCCAGAACGTTGCCCAGCGCGTGAAACGCTGGCGCGATCGGGGCGATCAGGTGGTGGTGGTCGTCTCCGCCATGTCCGGCGAGACGGATCGTCTCATCGGCCTGGCCAAGGCCCTGCAGGAGCGCCCCCTCCCGCGGGAACTGGATGTGTTGCTAGCTACCGGCGAACAGGTCACCATCGCCCTGCTGGCCATGGCGCTGGACCAGATTGGCTGTCCCGCCCGCTCCTATACGGGTGCCCAGGTCCAAATCCTCACGGACAGCGCCCACAACAAGGCGCGCATCCGCGAGATCGAGGGGACCAACATCCGGGCGGATCTGGATGCCGGGAGCGTGGTCGTGGTGGCGGGCTTTCAGGGCGTGGACGAAGATGGCAATATCACCACCCTGGGGCGGGGTGGGTCGGACACCTCCGCCGTGGCTGTGGCCGCCGCCCTGCACGCCGACGAGTGCCAGATCTACACCGACGTGGATGGGGTCTATACCACGGACCCGCGCGTGGAGCCCCGCGCCCGCAAACTCGACCGCATCACCTTCGAGGAGATGCTTGAGATGGCCAGCCTGGGCTCCAAGGTCTTGCAAATCCGCTCCGTGGAGTTTGCGGGTAAGTACAGGGTCCCATTGCGCGTGCTCTCCAGCTTTGAAGAGGGGGAGGGCACGCTGATTTCACTTGAGGAGGACGCCGTGGAACAAGCGGTCATTTCCGGTATTGCATTCGCCCGCGACGAGGCCAAGCTGACCATCCTGGGAGTTCCGGACCAGCCGGGTGTCGCCTACAAGATTTTGGGTCCCATCGCGGACGCCAATATCGAAGTGGACATGATCATCCAAAATATCGCCGCCGACGAGGCGACGACGGACTTCACCTTCACCGTCCATCGCGGCGAGTATCAGCGGGCCCTGGAGATCCTCAAGGGCACCGCCGCCTCCCTGTCCGCGCGTCAGGTCCTGGGTGACGATCGGATCGCCAAGATCTCCATCGTGGGCGTAGGGATGCGCTCCCACGCGGGCATCGCCAGCAAGATGTTCGCCGCCCTGGCTAAGGAGGGGATCAACATCCGCATGATCTCCACCTCCGAGATCAAGATCTCCGTGGTCGTGGACGAGAAGTATCTGGAACTCGGCGTGCGCACCCTGCATAGTGCCTTTGGCCTGGACAAAAATGATTGACCGGAGGCGACCCGTCCCAAAAAGGCTGGCTATCGCGCAAAAAGGCCTTTTTGGGGCCTCTGGCAGTTGCTAAAATTCACTACACACGGGGTCGTACCCAGGCCTTCGTGTTTGTTTGCTTCGCGGTCCCAGCGTCTGAGCCGGCAATGCCGCTCCTCGCCGCCTCTGGCCCGCGTTCTGGTTAAAGGAATAGAAAGGGAGAGAACGCGAAATGTTGATACTCACGAGAAGGGTCGGCGAGACCCTCATGATCGGAGATGAGGTGACCGTCACCGTCCTTGGCGTCAAGGGCAACCAGGTGCGCATCGGCGTCAACGCCCCCCGGGACGTCGCCGTCCATCGCGAGGAGATCTACGAGCGTATCAAGCGTGAACAGGCCGGGCAGGGCGGCGGTGGCGAAATCGATAGCGATATGGATAACGACAGCGATTAACTGTGGCGCCCAACGGCAGGCGGGACTATAATCCACCGCCTGCTAAGGCACCTGCCACAACCGCCAAGGTTTCCAGGAGAGATGGCCGAGAGGCTGAAGGCGCTCCCCTGCTAAGGGAGTATGGGGCTTATACCTCCATCGAGGGTTCGAATCCCTCTCTCTCCGCCACTAAACTTTTCTATTCTGCTGAATAAACAAGGCGATATTTCTTGAATATGCCTTGTCTCTCCCCGGTCGCGACCCTTAGCGATCCTTTATACCCCTAGGTTTTCTGGATCTTTCCCGCTTTCTCCATCCCCTTGCCGCCAAGCATTAGCCGGTTGTTTGTTCCTTGAATCGCGTTTTTCCCTTGATCGTCCTGATCCTCGCGATCGCGGTTGCTGGAGGCTGTAGTTCGGCCAGCAAACGGCAGCAGGACGGCGTGGCATCCTGGTACGGACCCCAACACCACGGCAGGAAAACCGCCAGTGGTCAGCCTTTTAACCAAAATACCCTGACCGCGGCCCACCCCAGTTTGCCTTTTGGGACCCAAGTCAGGGTCACGAATCTTGCCAATGGCAAGCAGGTTGTCGTGAGCATAAACGACCGCGGACCCTACAAAGGCGGTAGGATTATCGATCTCTCCCGAGCGGCGGCGCGGAAACTGGAAATGGATGGCATTGCTCGCGTTCGCGTTGAAGTGCTTTCGGATTAATGGCTTGGACGCGGCTTAGTGCCCTCCGCCTAGGGCCACGGGGCCTTAAGGTCCAAGACCCTCAGAGCGGTGCTGACGGCGGTCCAGGTCGTCAATGGGACTGCAGGGTTCGATGGACCTGTTAGGATTAGGGGCAGAAAGCGTGGGTGAGAATTCCAGGTCCTGGCGCCTTGAAATCATCCCGGCCTTCCCAACCTAGCCACCATAACCGATTGCAGTCGTGGAGATTCTCAGTCATGCGCATGGATAAATTGACGTCCAAGTTCCAGATGGCCCTGCAAGATGCGCAGAGTCTGGCGGTGGGGCGTGACCATCAGTTCATCGAGCCTATCCATTTGATGGCGGCCTTGCTGGATCAGGAGGGTGGCAGTTCGCGGCATCTGCTGGCGCAGGCGGACGTGAACGTGAACCGGCTGCGCTCGGCCTTGGGCGAGGCCCTGGAGCGGTTGCCGCGGGTGGAGGGTAACGCGGGGGAGGTGCATCTCGGCAATGACCTGAGCCGGTTGCTGAACCAGACTGACAAGCTGGCCCAGCAGCGCAAGGACCAGTACATCTCGTCCGAGCTTTTTGTGTTGGTGGCCGTAGAGGATAAGGGCGAACTGGGCCGGCTGCTGCGCGAGGCCGGGGCCAGCAAGGGGCCCATCGAGCGCGCCATCGAGCAGATGCGGGGTGGCCAGGCGGTTAGCGACCCCAATGCCGAGGAGCAGCGCCAGGCCCTGGAGAAGTACACCATCGACCTGACCGAGCGCGCCGAGCAGGGCAAGCTGGACCCGGTCATCGGTCGCGACGACGAGATCCGCCGCACCATCCAGGTCCTGCAGCGCCGCACCAAGAATAACCCGGTGCTAAT
Organism: Chromatiaceae bacterium; assembly: GCA_016714645.1. NCBI lineage: Bacteria > Pseudomonadati > Pseudomonadota > Gammaproteobacteria > Chromatiales > Chromatiaceae > Chromatiaceae bacterium. Next base: position 164,773 of record JADKCI010000006.1, read on the forward strand.
CGGCGAGCCTGGCGTTGGCAAGACCGCCATCGTCGAGGGCCTGGCCCAGCGTATCGTCAACGGCGAGGTACCGGAGGGCCTCAAGACCAAGCGGCTGCTGTCCCTGGACATGGCGGCCCTCATCGCCGGCGCTAAGTTTCGCGGCGAGTTTGAGGAGCGCCTCAAGGCGGTGCTCAATGACGTGGCGCGCCAGGAGGGCAACATCATCCTCTTTATCGATGAGTTGCATACCATGGTGGGTGCGGGCAAGGCCGAGGGGGCCATGGATGCGGGCAATATGCTCAAGCCGGCCCTGGCACGGGGCGAGTTGCATTGTGTGGGCGCCACCACCCTGGACGAATACCGCAAGTATGTGGAAAAGGATGCCGCCCTAGAGCGCCGCTTCCAGAAGGTGCTGGTGCGGGAGCCTAATGTCGAGGACACCATCGCCATTCTGCGGGGTCTCAAGGAGCGCTACGAGCTGCATCACAAGGTGGATATCACGGACCCGGCCATCGTTGCCGCCGCTACCCTTTCCCACCGTTACATTGCCGACCGCCAGTTGCCGGACAAGGCCATCGATCTCATGGACGAGGCCGCCTCCCAACTCCGCATGGAAAACGAATCCATGCCGGAGGAGATGGACCGCCTCAAACGCCGCCTGATCCAACTCAAGATCGAGCGCGAGGCTATGAAGAAGGAGTCCGACGAGGCATCCAAGCGGCGCATGGCGGATCTTGAGGAGCAAATCACCAAGGGGGATCGGGAGTTTTCCGATCTCGACGAGGTCTGGAAGGCGGAGAAGGCGACTCTCCAGGGAACGGTCCATATCAAGGAGGAGCTGGACCGGGTGCGGGTGGAGTTGGAGACCGCCCGGCGCGCGGGTGATCTGGCGCGCATGTCCGAGCTGCAGTATGGCCGCATCCCGGAACTGGTGAAGCGTCTGGAGGCGGCCACCGCCGCCGAACACACCGAAAAAAAATTGTTGCGTAACAAGGTTACCGAGGAAGAGATCGCCGACATCGTCTCCAAGTGGACCGGTATCCCCGTCTCGCGCATGCTGGAGGGGGAGCGCGACAAACTGCTGCGCATGGAGCATGCCTTGGGCAAGCGGGTGGTGGGTCAGGGCGAGGCGGTTGCCGCCGTCAGCGATGCCATTCGCCGGTCGCGGGCGGGGCTTTCCGATCCTACGCGCCCCATCGGCTCCTTCCTCTTCCTGGGCCCCACAGGCGTGGGCAAGACGGAGCTGTGCAAGGCCCTGGCGGAGTTTCTCTTCGATACCGAGGAGGCCATGGTCCGCATCGACATGTCCGAGTTCATGGAGAAGCACTCGGTAGCGCGGCTCATTGGTGCCCCGCCGGGCTACGTGGGTTACGAGGAGGGTGGCTATCTCACCGAGGCGGTGCGGCGCCGGCCCTATAGCGTCATCCTGCTGGACGAGGTTGAAAAGGCCCACCCGGACGTCTTCAATGTCCTACTCCAGGTCCTGGACGACGGGCGCTTGACCGATGGTCAGGGGCGGACGGTCGATTTTCGCAACGCCGTCATCGTATTGACCTCCAATCTGGGCTCGGACGTTATCCAGCAGATGGCCGGGGAGGAGCGCTATGCCGAGATGAAGGCGGCGGTGATGGAGGTGGTCCGCATCGCCTTCCGCCCCGAGTTTATCAATCGCCTGGACGAGATCGTGGTCTTCCACCCCCTGCGTCGTGACCAGATTCGCGCCATCGCCCGCATCCAGATCCTCTTCTTGCAGAAGCGGTTGGCGGATCGGGACATGAAGCTGGTGGTGGACGATGCCGCCCTCGACCACTTGGGCGAGGCCGGCTTCGACCCTGTCTATGGCGCCCGGCCTCTCAAGCGGGCCATTCGCGCCCAAATGGAAAATCCCCTGGCCCAGGAGATCCTCGCCGGCCGGTTCGGCCCTGGCGATGTTATCGAGGTCGAGGCTATCGACGGTGCCCTGGCCTTCGAGCGGGTGTTGGAGGGGGTGATCGTGGATTGAGGCCGGCGGAGGGGTGCCCATGAAAAAGGGGCCCGAAGGCCCCCAAAGTGTCGCCACAACGCACCCCTGGGGGCGCGTCTCTCTTCTTGTTACTTGAAGATGTCCTTGATGATGTTGTCGTACCAGCTATAGGCGTACTGGACTTCGCGGGCATGGGCCTCGGGGGAGGCGTCCATCGGGGTCAGACCACCAGAGTTGGGGACCTCGGCGATCTTGCCATCGGCACCCAGCTTGTAAACGCCCGCGACGGAGATGGCCCAGTCGGGGGTGATGAGGGAGTAGCAGGTGTTGACGAAGGCGGGCACCCCGACCTCGCCACCCTTGAGCAGAGCGACTACTGCGGCAGCGCAAACCTTGGCCTGACTGTTGGCGGCATAGGCGGACTTGGGCATGGCGCCGGCGATGACGGCATCACCAATGACATGGACGCCGGGCACCTTCTTGGATTCGAAGCTGCGTTGATCCACCGGGCACCAGCCACTGTCATCGGCCAAACCAGCGACCTGGGCAATCTTGCCGGCGCGCTGGGGTGGAATGACGTTGATGACATCCGCCTTCATCTCCTCGCCCACTTCGCCGTAGGTGAGGGTCATGGCGGCGGGATCGACCTTGGTGACGGTGGCATCGGGACCTGGACGCCATTCGATCAGGGCCTTGGGGGTGCCATAGCCGTAAAATTTCTCCCAGGCCTGGATGAAGAGCCCCTGCTTGGAAAACTTCTGCTTGGCATCCAGGATGACGACCTTGGATTTGGGCTTGTGCTTCTGCAGGTAATGGGCGATGAGGCTGGCGCGCTCATAGGGCCCAGGGGGGCAGCGGAAGGGGTTCGGCGGGGCGACGATGGCGACCACGCCGCCGTCCTTCATGTCCTCGATCTGCTTTTTCAGCAGGAGGGTTTGCGGGCCGGCCTTCCAGGCATGCGGCATCTGCTTGTCGGCGACTTCGGGCGTGTAGCCCTCGATCTTGTCATAGACAAACTCGACGCCGGGAGAGACGACGCACCGGTCGAAGGCCAGGGACTGGCCGCCGGCGGTCTTGACGGTCTTGGCGGCGCCATCGATGGCCTCCGCCGAGTCAAAGACGACGTTGATGCCCATCTTCTTGACATCGTCATAGCCCACTTCGAGGGACTTGAGGTCACGCTCGCCGGCAATGACTTCATTGCTGAAGTAGCAGGTGAAATAGGTCTTGTTGGGCTCGACGATGGTGACGTCGATGGAGGGATCCAAGCGCTTGATGTACTTGGCGGCGGTGGTACCGCCCGTGCCCCCGCCGACAACCACCACCTTGCTGGCGGCGCCGAAGGCGAGGTGAGGCATGCCAACCATGGCAACGGCGGCGGCCGTGCCGGTGGCTTTGACGAAATCGCGACGATTCATTTTCATGTTAGGTAACCTCCCCGGTCCTTATTGCTGGCTGGCGTAAAAGGCGTAAAGGGCGTCGAGTCCCTTGTCACCTTCCTTCTTGACCATGCCGTCGAACTTCTCCTTCATCTTCTTGGGCATTTCACGCTTACTGGTCTGGTAGTCTTGCAAGGTGTACTTCAGGTAGGGGGTCCACTGACCGGCGATGACCTGGTATTCCTCGTCCGCGACCACCTTGCCACCTTCCGCGTGGCATTTTTCGCACCACTTGTCGTGAATCTTCTTGCCGGCGGCGGCCAGCTTGTCGTCGAATTTCTGCTTGGCGGGCACGTAGGGCTTGGCGGCGAAGTACTCGGCCATGAGCTTGATTTCGTCCTCGGAGTAGCCCTTGGCGATGCGGCCCATGACGGTGGAGTAGGCCGTGCCTTCCTGGAAGCTCTTCATGATGGAGGCAAAGTACTCGGGATGCAGACCGCCGATATTCGGCGAGGCGGGTCCGGCGCTGGCGCCGTCGGTGCCGTGACAGCCGTTGCAGGTCTCGCTCAGCATTGGGGCGCTGGCGCCGGAGATGAGTTCGACGGGTGCGGCGGCTGGGGCAGGTGCCGCGGCCGGAGCGGGTTTGGCTTCTTCTTTTGCAGCAAAAGCGGTGGTCGCGAGGCCCAGGGTAACGGCGCTCGCGAGCAAGGCCAGCTTCATTAATTTTTTGGCCATGATTCCTCCTTATGGGTGACAGATTTCTCGGGTAAAACGGAGAACCGGGTCTCCGTCATGCGTGAAGCGCCCGTAGGACGCCTCCCTTCGCATAGGTTGTCGGTGCCAGCATCCTTAATCAGGGTAGTCCGGCCCCTCACATATTCATGGTTTGGACAGCAGGGCGATGGCATCCTGATTGCCCTTCTGGCGGGCGATGTCCATCGCAGAACGACCCTTGGCATCCTTGAGGGATGGGTCCGCGCGGTAACTCAGCAGCGGGCCGATGAAATCGCCGTGACCGGTGTTGACGGCCTCAATCAGGGCGCTGACGCCATCGGTATCCTGCTGGTTGGGATCCGCGCCAGCGGCCAGCAGCAGTTCGGCCACATCGGTGCGATGACTGCCGATGGCCCAGATGAGGGCCGTGCCCCCGAGCTTGTCATGGGCGTTGGGATTGGCCCCCTTGGCGAGCAGGGTAGCCACGACATCGGTTTGGCCCTCGCCAGCGGCAAGAAGGAGTGCCGTCGCGCCTTCCTTGTCCTTGGCCTCCAGTTCGGCGCCAGCATCGACCAGCAGCTTCACCACTTGAGAGTGGCCCCGGGCGGCGGCGTCCATCATGGCGGTACGGTGATCCTTGTCCGAGGCCTTGGGATCGGCGCCCTTATAAAGCAGTTGCTCCACCATATCGGCGATGCCGTACCGGGCGGCGATCATGAGGGCGTCCCAGCCACCGCGGGTGCGGTCGTGTAGGTTGGCGCCCCGCTCGATGAGGAGGGCGGTGATGCCGATGTGGCCGTTCTCGGCGGCGAAGGTCAGGGCGGTGCAGTTGGCGTTGGCGCGGGCGTTGACATTGGCGCCCCGGGCCAGGAGCAGGGCGACGGTCTCCAGGTTGTCGCCCTCGACGGCCATCATCAGGGCCGTCTTGCCCAACTCATTGGCGGCATCGACCGGTACGCCTTGATCGAGGTGGCGCATGACCTCTTCAGTCTTGCCGACGGCGGCGGCATTGCGCATCTCCTTGCCAAGGGAGTTATCGGCGGCCTGTGCCGGGAGCGCGGCGACGAGTGCCAGGAGAAGGGGCAGGGCGGTTAGGTATCGGGTGGTCATGTCGGCGGCGCCTCGAGGCGATCGGTTCCGGTGGATGGATCCGGCGATCATTCGGATTTAGCTTTGCTTTCGGCTTCCATATCGGCCTGGGTTTGCGCCGTGCCCGCGTCTGGATCGACCTCGTCGGGCTCTTCGGGCAGGGTATGGGCTATGCCCTTATGGCAGTCAATACAAGTATCGCCCTTGTCGGGGGCATTGCTGTGGCGGTTGCGGGCGGAGCGGTCCTGGGCCGCCAGGTCCATATGGGAATATTCGTGACAGGAACGGCACTCGCGGGAATCGGTGGCCTTCATCTTCTCCCAGACGCGGCTGGCCATGTTCCAGCGGTGAGCCTCGTACTTCTCCGGGGTGTCGATGGTGCCCATGAACTCATGATAGACGTCCTTGGCGGCCATGACCTTGGCGATCATCTTGGGGATAAAGGGCTGGGGGACATGGCAGTCGGCGCATCCCGCATGAACGCCCGAGGCGTTCTGCCAGTGGACCGATTGTTGCAGTTCCTCCCGAACCGTCTGCATGGTGTGGCAGGAGGTGCAGAATTCCGTGGTATTGGTGTGGGCCAGTCCGGCGTTGAAGAGTCCGGCGAAAACGATTCCCGCCACGAAAATGACAGCAAAACCAAGGATTAATTTCTTGCGGGAGGCGCCTTCGGGCTTGGCCATGGAAATCCTCATTGGGGGTGGCAATGGCATTCAGGTGGCTCGGGTATGCCGAGTCACGAGCCCGGCGGGACGGCTGCCAGGCTTCATTCTTGTTATCTGTTTCGATGTTAAGGCATGGCGGAGGCTTTGCCAAGAATTCGGGGTGGCAGCCTTGAAAAAAACCGTGGCAGTCATAGGCCCCCTTAATGCCCAGGCGTGCGGGTTTGCCGTCCCCCGATGCCCCGCTCCCGGGCAAAATCCAGCATCCGCTGGATGGGTAGTCGTGCTTGGGCGCAGATGTCGGGGGCAATCGCGACCTCCTGGTCGCCGGTTATCAGGACCTGCTCCAGGTTCTGTAAGGCATTCATGGCCATCCAGGGACAGCGGGCACAACTCTCGCAGGTGGCGCCCACGCCGGCGGTGGGTGCGGCGATGAGCTTCTTGTCCGGGGCGAGCTGGTGCATCTTCCAGAAGATGCCCTCATCCGTGGCAACGATAAACTCCTGGTTAGGCATCTCCAGCACCGCCTTGATCAACTGGGTGGTGGAGCCCACCACATCCGCCTGATCCACGACCTCGTCCGGTGCCTCGGGGTGGACGAGAACGGCGGCGCCGGGGTGCAGGCGCCGTACCCGGTCGAGGGCGAAGCCCTTGAATTCCTCGTGGACCACGCAGGCCCCGGGCCATAGCAGCATTTCGGCGCCCGTGATCCGTTCGATGTAATGCCCAAGGTGCTTGTCCGGGGCCCAGAGGACCTTTTGTCCCTGGGCCTGGAGGTGCTCGACCACCGGCAGGGCGATGCTGGAGGTCACTACCCAGTCGGATCTGGCCTTGACCGCCGCCGAGGTGTTGGCATAGACCACCACGGCGTGATCCGGGTGCTGGTCGCAAAAGGACGCGAAAAGGTCCGCTGGACAGCCCTCGTCCAGCGAGCAGGTGGCCGCCAGGTTGGGCATGAGGACGCGCTTTTCAGGATTGAGAATCTTAGCGGTCTCGCCCATAAAGCGTACGCCGCACACCACCAGGGTGCTGGCTTGACTCTCGCTGCCGAAGCGCGCCATCTCCAGTGAGTCGGCGACGTAGCCACCCGTCTCCTCCGCCAGTTCCTGCAGGTCTCCATCCGTGTAGTAGTGGGCGACCAGGACGGCATTGAGTCTCGCCAGGAGGCTCTTGATGCGCGCCTTGAGGTCTGCCTTCTCCTCGGGAGGCAGGACCGGCCAGACCGGGTGGGGAGGTACCCGGACGACCGGTATGCCGATGGCTTGTGGGTACGACATGCGTAGGTCTCCGTGTCGAGGGCGTGGTGGGTTAATCCCCTTCCTGGACCGGGGCAGGCTGGGCATACGGTACCAGGCCCTCGCCCGAGGGATTGGTGAAGCGGTCGTTCAAGGTCTGGACGTAGGAGTTGGCGTCCTCGCGAATCTTGGCCAGGCGCCGCCGGGCCGTGCCGGTCCAGCCCGCCGGGTTGGGGGCAAGGATGGTGCGCCAGGCCTTGGTGTTGCGCTGGAAGGCGGCTATGAGGTCGCCGCGGACCCCCAGGGTCGCCGCCTCCTGGCGCAGGGAGTTCATCAGACTCATAGCGGCCAGATTGCGGATACTAAAGTGGATGAGGGCAGCGATGCCGAGCAACACGGCCAGGAATACCAGGTCCAGGGAGAGATTCACCAGGGTCGAAACCCAGCCTGGCTGGGCGGCGGGCTCGCCCCAGTAGCCGATTTGCAGGGTGCCGGCCAGGGAGAGGATGGTCAGGGCGCCGAGGGCGATACCGTCCCCCCAGAGGGTGCGCAGGCGCCAGCGGCTAAGGGCACGGATCAGGAAGGGGGCGGCCTTGTCGCTGATGTCTTTCGCGGTCTTGTCGAGGGCGCCGACGATGCGGTAGGCGCGCTCGATCTCGACCTCCTGCATGCGGCCGTGGATTTCCCCCAAGTCCAGGTCGCGCTTGGCCTCGAAGCGCTTGCGTTTGCCCTCGTCCTCGATGGGCGTCGCGGCATCGGGATTATATATAGTGTAGAAACGACCGGCGGTCAGGCCCTCCTCGCCGAGGGCGCGCTGCCAGGCGGCGACGACGTCCTCTGGGTTGTCCTCCCGTGCCGCGGTATCAATTTGATTGAGAATATAGAGAAACTTGCTCGAGTCCGATCGGCCGATGGTATCGGCGACCAGGTGCTTCAGGGTGTCGCGCATGGCCCCCGGTTCCGGGTGACGGGCATCGAAAAACACCAGTACCAGGTCGGAAAGATCAATGATGTGATCCGTGATCCGCAGGGTCGCGGTGCGCTGGGCATCGGCGTCGAAGCCGGGGGAGTCAATGAGGATTTTGCCGCGCAGGGCCTCGCTCGGGCAGGTCTTGAGCTGGAGATAGGTATCGATGCGCTTACCCTCGCCGGCCGCCGCCACATCAATGTCCTTGGAGATCTGATAGAGCGGGAAGCGGGGGTCCGAATCCAGGGCTATGCCAGGTAGGGCATGGGCCGTGGCCTCCCGGCTGTAGCAGATGACGGTAAAGCGGTCATCGACGGCCTGGTTGCCGCTACGCTGGATCTTATAGCCGAGAAAGTGGTTGATGAAAGTGGACTTGCCGGCCGAGAAGGTGCCCAGCACGGAGATAAGGGGCCACCAGGGAATCTGGGTAGCGTAGGACTGGTCGGGGGCCAGCAGTCCCATGGCGTGGGCTACCTTGTCGAGGGCGCGGAAACTCTGAACCGTGCTCAGGAGGACGGGGTTCTCCTGGGCGAGATGGGATTCGAGGTTTTTGAGTTGCTGTTCGACGGCGTCCGTGGTGGGAGGCATGGGGTAATTTCCTCTTGGGTTGAAAATGTTAAGGATGGTAAACCCAACGGGGGCCGTGAGGCCAATCGACAAGCGGCCAAGGACTGCGGGAATCGTACCGGCCTGTTTAGGCGTCTGATTTAACTGTAATAATGATTACAGGGTATTGAAGCCGACCAGAGTTTCCGGCATAATAGTCCTTGGCGCTCTCTACTTGTTAAGCATAAAGTAGGCTCCGTTCATGGGCGCGCGGCAAGTCCAGGTGGCGGGGAGGCGGCTAGGTCCGCTCCATTAGGTTTGCGGCGTTTACCTCGGCGGCGAACCCTCGCTTGCTGGACCAGCAGTTAAGGTTAAATATAGCATGGCTAAGCTTATGGTTAATCCAATGATGCGGGGATTCTTCGTGGCGACCTGGGTGGCGACGTCATCCCTGGTGGCGGCCGCCCCGCCCCTGGCTTACCCTCCGCAGCAGGGTTTCGGTGAGTTCGTGGTCCGCCAGTCGGAGGGTACCCCCACCCTCTCGATTGGTGGCACCGTGGTCCCTTACAAGGAGGTCACCCTCGCTGCCCAGATGCCGGGTCGGGTCAGCTACCTGGCGGGTATCGAAGGTGACAAGTTCAAAAAGAGCGATCTTCTGGTCGCCATCGACGATCAGGAACTCCTGGCTAAGCGCCGCGCCCTCCTGGCGCAGATGGCCTCCGCCGATGCTCAGTGGCGTAATGCCGGCATCCAGTTTAACCGCGAGATCTACTCACCCAGATCCAAGGCCCCGCCGGGTGGCATGGCCGTCCCCAACCTCTTTGACCAGATGTTCACCCGTCCAATGGAGGGCTTTTTGGGCGAACGCTCCGAGGGGGCGGAGGTTTCGGCGGATCTCCATGCCTCCGGAACCCAGGTCGAGCAGGCGCGCAGTGCCCTCATGTCCTTGCAGGCCGATTTGCAGGCCCTGGATTCCAAGCTGCGCGATGCCCGGAGCATTGCTCCCTTCGATGGCGTCATCGTCAAGAAATCCGTGGAGGTCGGCGATACCACCCAGCCGGGCCAGCCTCTGCTGACATTCGCGGACGTGGAATACCTTCAGGTCGATATCGATGTCCCCTCCCGTCTGCGTGCCGGGCTGAAGGAGGGCATGATGATTACCGCCGAACTCGACGTGAATCATCAGCAGGTGCCGGTACGCGTGGCCCAGATCTACCCCATGGCCGACGCCCAGCGGCACACGGTCAAGGTGAAGCTGGATCTGCCCCAGGGTGTGGCCGAGCCGGGTTTGTACGTTCGGGTCCTGGTCCCAGACTTTGGGGCCCCGGAACGGGGCAATCCGCTGGTTCCGGCCACGGCCATCCGTTACAACGGCAGCCTGCCTGGGGTCTATGTCCTGGATGAGCAGGGCCGCCCCAATCTGCGCCTGGTCCGTCTGGGCGAGCGGCAGCCGGATGGCATGGTGAACGTCCTCAGTGGCCTGCGTCCCGGCGAGCGCCTTCTTGGCGATCCCCCTCCGGGCGTGGCCGCCGGCTGGTCGGGGGGGACTTTGGCCCCGCCCCGTTGACCCCTTAGCCGAATACCCAGCAAAAAAATAATGCGCCGGTTCCAATCCGGCGCTTGCCTTTCCTCCGGGGGGCATCCCGCCCAACCTTCCTTGGGCGCCTCTCGGTCAGCTCTCAATGGTGTGCAAGGCCATGAATCACGACGAGACCCTGAGTCAATCCGAGGGAACCCCCAGGTTTACGGACGAGAGTCTCGGCATTGCCGGGCGCACGGCGCGATTCTTCCTTCGTTCCCCCCTGTCACCGCTCTTCTATGTCGCCATGCTCATGATGGGCCTGCTCGGCCTGGTCATGACGCCGCGGCAGGAAGATCCTCAGATCTCGGTGCCCATGATCGATATCATGGTTCAGTACCCTGGCGCCTCGGCCCAGCAGGTCAGTAACCTCGCCATGCAGCCGCTGGAGCGGATCATGAGCGAGATACCTGGCGTCAAACACGTCTACTCCGCGGCCCAGCGCAACGGTGGCATGGTCACCGTCCAATTCGATGTCGGTGAGTCGATGGGTCCGTCCCTGGTCAAGGTCAACGACAAGTTGGCCTCCAATCAGGACAAGATCCCGCCCGGGGTCATGCAGCCGCTGGTCAAGAGCAAGGGCATCGATGATGTCCCCATCGTGACCCTCACCCTCTGGTCGATGGACTCGGACCGCGACGGCCTGCCGGACGTGGACGACGGCCAGTTGCGGTTGCTGGCCCAGGACGTGCTCCAGGCTATCAAGGAGGTCCAGGATACGGCTAACGCCTTCGTCGTCGGTGGTCGCCGCGAGCAGGTCACGGTGGACGTCCAGCCCGAGCGCCTGGCCGGCTACGGGATCAGCCTGGATCAGGTGGCTCAGACGATCCAGACCGCCAATGCCGAAACCTTCGCTGGCGGTCTCGAGACCAGTGGCGCCCATTTCTCCGTCTCCACCGGTGCCTTCCTGAAGGGCATGGACGATATCAGCCGCCTGGTGGTTGGCACCCATCAGGGTCAGCCCGTCTATGTCCGTGATGTGGCCCGCGTCTCCCAGGGTCCGGAGGACGCGAGGCACCTGGTCGCCTACTACACGGGTCCGGCCGCCCCCGAGGGCGTCAAGGCCGATGGCGTGCCGGCGGTGACCATCGCCGTAGCCAAGAAGGAACTGACCAACGGCGTGAGCGTAGCCAATGCCATACTCGCCCGGGTGGAGGAACTCAAGGGCGAGCGTATCCCTTACAACGTCGAAGTCAGTGTCACCCGCAATTATGGCGCCTCGGCGGACGACAAGGTCAGCGAGCTCATCTTCAAGCTCTTCATCGCCACGGGCTGGGTCTTCCTCTTGGTGTGGGGGGCCTTCCGCGCCCTGCGCCCGGCCATCGTGGTCATGCTGGTTATTCCCGTCGTCCTGCTCATGACCATCTTCGTGGCCTGGATCTGGAATTACACCATCGACCGGGTGAGCCTCTTCGCCCTCATCTTCTCCATTGGTATCCTGGTGGATGATGCCATCGTGGTGGTGGAAAATATTTACCGCCGCTGGCTGGAGGAGGGCCACACCGGCGACGATATCGCCATCGAGGCCGTGGCGGAGGTGGGCAACCCCACCATCCTCGCCACCTTCACCGTGATCGCCGCCCTGCTGCCCATGGGCTTCGTCTCCGGCATGATGGGCCCCTATATGGAACCGATCCCGGCCCTAGGCTCGGCGGCCATGTTTATCTCCCTCTTTGCCGCCTTTGTCTTCACGCCCTACCTGGCCATCTCCAAGTGGCTGCGGCCCTCCATGGCCTATCTGGAAAAGGCCGAGAAGCGCGAGCACAAGGAGGCGGAGAAGATCGAAAAGCTCTTCCGCCGCATTCTGGTTCCTCTCATCGAGAGCAAGCGCAAGCGGAAAATTTTCCGCTTGGTACTTTGGGGCACCTTTGCCTTCACCCTGACCTTCTTCTACTTCAAGTGGGTCGCGGTCAAGATGATGCCCTTGGACAATAAGCCCGAATACACGGTGGTGGTCGATATGCCGGAGGGCACGGCCCTGCCGGTGACGGCCAACCTGGCCCATCGCCTGGTGGACAAGCTCCGCGCCAGCCAGCCGGAGATCACGGCGGTCCAGCTTTACGCCGGTACGGCACGGCCTTACGACTTTAATGGCATGGTGCGCCACTACTATTTACGCTCGGACCCCTGGCAGGCCGAGTTACAGGTGCAACTCCTTCACAAGAAGGAGCGTAAGCGCTCCAGTCATCAACTGGCCATCGAGGCCCGAGAGGTCCTGCTGCCGCTGGTGGCGGGTACGGGTGCCAAGATCTCGGTGGTTGAGATGCCACCCGGGCCCCCGGTGCTCCAGTCGGTGGTGGCCGAGATCCATGGCCCCTCGGCGGAGGTCCGCCGCCAGTTCACCCGCGATATGACCGCCATCTTCGACCAGGCGGAGAGCCTGGTTGACGTGGACAATTACTTGCGCGAACCCTATGACTACTGGCGTTTTGACGTGGACACGGAAAAGGCGGTGCGCGGCGGTATCTCCGTGGATGCCATCAACCGCAACCTGGCCATGGCCCTGGGCGGCGCACCCATGGGGGACGTTAAGGAGCAGGCCGGTCACGAACCCATCAATATCGTCGTGCAGGTGCCGATGGCGGAGCGTTCGGAGATCGAACGGCTGGGCGACCTGCCCGTCCAGTCGACCTCGGGCATGACCCTCCCCTTGCGCGAGTTGGGCCGCTTCGAACGGGTGCCCGAGGAGGACATCATCTATCGCAAGGATCTGCGCGCGGTCGAATATGTGGTGGCGGATGTAGGTGGAACCCTGGCCGCGCCCGTCTACGGCATGCTCCAGATCCAGGATATTCTGGACCAGAAAGGTTACAAGGCACCAGATGGCGTGGCCCCTCTGAGTTACTGGACCCAGGCCCCGGCCAACGATCGCCACTCGTCCTGGGAGTGGGCTGGCGAGTGGACCGTCACCTACGAGACCTTCCGCGACATGGGCGCGGCCTTTGCCGTGGCCCTGGTGCTCATCTATATCCTGGTGGTGTGGGAGTTTGGTAACTTCCGCATTCCCCTCGTCATTATGGCGCCCATTCCGCTGACCCTGCTGGGCATTATTCCGGCCCACTTCCTTATGTTCAGCATGGGGAAGGGCGGGGAGTTTACCGCTACCTCCATGATCGGCTGGATAGCCCTAGCCGGAATCATTGTCCGCAACTCCATCCTGCTGGTTGATTTCTCGATCCATGAGGTGCAAAAGGGTGTCCCGGTGGCCGAGGCGGTGATTCGTGCCTGTAAGACCCGGACCCGACCCATTCTCATCACGGCCCTGGCCCTGGTGGCGGGTTCCAGTGTTATCTTCACCGATCCCATCTTCCAGGGCATGGCCATCTCCCTGGCCTCGGGGGTGCTGGTGTCCACCGTCCTGACCCTGATCGTCATTCCCCTGGGTTGCGTCGAGGCCAGCAAGGATCTGTGTGAGGTGGCGGTGGCGACGGCGCATCCCGGCGTCAAGGTCCCTTGCGCCAATGGCGAGGGTGGCAATGGCGGCGGCTACGCGGCGGCACCGACTCCGGACACCAAGCCTCGGCCGGCCAAGAGCGGCCTGCTGATCCGCATTTGGATGGGCCTGTTCGAAGTCATCTCCATGGCCTTTTACCTGGTTCGGGGTATCCTCCTGCTGCTTATCGATCTGGTGAAAGGCCTCTTCAAGCCTAAGAAGGCTAAGCGGGTCGCGTCGCCACCTCCATCCCCCCCCACGCCGCCAGCCGCTGTCGCGGGTGGCGGTGCTCCGTCCCCAGCGAGTCCGGCCGCCCCCGCGGCAGGGGGGGAAGCCCCGCCAGTCCCGCCGGCGACCCAGGCCGAGGCGAGCGCCGAGCCCTTGGCTAAGTTATCCTCGGAGGCACCGGCACCGGCACCGGCACCGGCACCGGCACCGGCACCCGCTCCCGCTCCGGTTCCAGTCACGGTCGGACCCGTTGCGGCTCAGCAGCCTGCCCCCGCGCTGGCGGCTATCCCGGCCCAAAAGACCGAGGCCAGCGCACGAAAAAAGACTCCGGCTCCGGCCCGGAAGGCCGCCGCTCCGGCTAAAAAAGCGGAGGGATCCCCGGCTAACCTGATCCAGAAGAAGTCCCCGCGTCGTGGTATTCGACTCAAGAACGACGCGGATGAAGGGCCCGGCCACGATTGATTCATGTCGTTTTTCCAGTGAGCGGGAAGGTATTCGGATGAGGGTTCCAAGGTGGTGCCTATCACTTCGGGCCATCCCCCTCCTCCTCGTGAGCCTCATGCCCCTGAAGTCGTCCGCAGGAGAACCTTCCTGGGATCCAGCCTATGGGTACGCCCCGGCGCAGCGCCCATCTTCGGGTGGCGCTGCCGGGGAAACCCTGCATTATGTCCAAGGTAGCCGGGACCCCTACGCCGTGGGAGGGGCTCCGAACGGTCTCCCTTCCGGGGGGGCCAAACCGCCAAGCCTCTATGAAACCTTGCGGCGCGATCCGGGTCTGGGCCGTGCCCCATCGGGGCGCATCGAGGGCCCCACCAGTCCCCCAGGGCCGGATCCAGGGCGCTATCGCTTCCGGGGTGATGGGCCCGCCGTCGAGGGGGGCGAACCCGCCTTTGCCTCGGATTATCGCTACCGCCCCTTGACGGACCAGGAGCGGGATCGCGGTCAGGCGACCTCGGGCTGGCGGCCCGTGACCCTGCCCCGGCAGGAGTCGCCAGCCCCGCTCAACCCAGCCCGCCCCTCCTTCCAGTCCGATCAGCGGACCGGTGGTTGGACTCAAGGCCAGCCTCCCTATCCCGAACTACCGGGAAGGCCCAATCATGAAGCTGAGAACTGGTTCGACCGCCACTATGGAGAGGGTCGCCGCTGAATTTCCTGGGTGATCGCGATGGGCAACTTGCGTAGAATCAGGCCAAGAGACATCCGCTTGATTGACTTGTCGCAACAGACATAAATTTTCCTGGAGGAATAGCCAATGAACCAGCAGTCTCCATCCCATCGCAGCGTCCTTGCCATTGGCCTCGCGGCCATTCTGGTGGCCCCGATTGCGCTGGCCGATGCGGAATTCTCCGCCGAAATGGTCCAGCGCGGACCCGATGGCCAGTCCAGCGTAGGCAAGATCCTGGTTGGTAAGGACAAGACCCGTACCGAGGCCGTCCACCAAGGCCAGAGCCTGGTGCGTATCACCGATGATCAGCTCGGCCTGGAATGGATCCTCTTTCCCGAGCGCAAGAGCTATGTGGAGCGTTCGACCCTGGGGCCCGACGGTAAGCCCAAGGCCGAGCCCACCGCCCAGGACCCCTGCGCCGGCGTGCCGGGCTTGAATTGCCAGGCCAAGGGCGAGGAGACTATCTCCGGGCGGAGCACCCTGGTCTGGGAAATCACCGTCAATCAGCACGGCAAGACCGCCACCGTCACCCAATGGATCGATAAAGAGCGCGGTCCCGCCTTTGCGTTGCGTCAGACCATGGTCGAGGGCGGCCAGATGGAGCGCAGTCTCCTGGGCCAGGAGGAATTGGCAGGTCGCAAGACGGAGAAGTGGGAGGTGAAGATGACGGGGCCGGATGGTAAGACCCTGTCCACCACCGAGTGGTACGATCCTGAATTGCAGATGGCCATCAAGCAGGAGTACCCCGGCGGCATGGTCAGCGAACTCGTCGGTATTCGCGTCGGCCCTCAGGCTGACGAGAATTTCACCCTGCCCGCGGGCTATAGCCGCATGGAAATGCCCCAAGGTGGGACTGATGCTCCCGCGCCAAGGCCCTAATGTTCATAGGGGTGCGTCTTCGGCTCACGGAGGCACCCTCGCCACTATTCCTGGCCGCGAGGTCACGCCATGATTACGGTTATCGGTAGCCTGAAGGGGGGGTCCGGCAAGAGCACCCTGACTTTTAACCTTGCCGTCTGGCTGGCCATGGCGGATGTCAAGGTCCAACTGGTCGATGCGGATCCCCAGGCCACCTTGACCGACGTGGTGGATGTGCGCCTGGAGGAAGGCTTCAGCCCCAAGCTTAAGGTGAAGGGTAAGGCCGGTATCAACCCGGAGGCCTTTGCCAGCGCCGAAGAGACTTTGATCGATGTCGGCACGGCGGACATGGATGCCATGCGTCTGGCCCTCAAGCTGTGCGACCGGGTGGTGGTCCCCGTGCCGCCCTCCCAGGCCGATATCTGGTCCACCCAACGCTACATCCATCTGGTTGAGTCCGCGGCGGCGGGCCCGGCGCCACAGATGATCGGTTTCATTAATCGTGGCGACACCCATCAGGGCGTTCGCGAGACGAATGAGACCGCCGCCGCCCTGGTCTCCCTGCCAGGCATCAAATTCATCAAGCCGCGCATCGCCACCCGAACCGTCTTTCGCCGGTCCTTCAGCGAAGGCCTGGCAGTGTTCGAACTGGAGCCGCGCGGCAAGGGCGCCACGGAGTTTCTCTCTCTGGCCGCAATGCTTTATCCGAACGTGTTGAGCTGAATATGAGCCAAACCTGGCAGCTGGTGGCTGGTCATATCCCCATAACCCGATGCTGGGTCATCAACGAGCAATGCCATGGCCGAAAATAATGAATTGACCAAGGCCCCGGCGGTTGGCGAGGGTGGGCCTTTTGATGGCATCGCTATTGATCGCCTGTCCCATGCCTTCGAGACCAGCGCCAAGCGCTGGGAGTTGATCGTTTACCCTTCCATGTTTGCCTTTATCATCCTGGCCACCTATGGCTTCTATCTGGTATTCAGCCTGGCAAAGGATGTCCACTACATGGCCATCAGCATCGATACCAACTTGACGGTACTGTCAAGCAATATGCAATCCATGTCGGACAATGTCAGCCTGATGAGCGGCAATGTACGTCTTATGGCTACCAGCGTCGAGTCCATGGCCGCGGATGTTACGACCCTCAAGCCTATGATGAACAGCATGGAATCACTCAATCAATCCATTCGAATCATGACCCAGACCACCGGCAACATGAGCAACGACATGGGGAACCTGAATCGCAGCATCAGCCGGCCCATGGGCTTTATGAATTCCTTCATGCCCTGGTAACAGGCCCGGGCCCTGGTCAGGGTTGGCTTGGGGTCCCGCGGGGGTATCAATCCATGGCTTCAATGGCCGCTCATCCAGTTCCCAGGCCGGCGTCGCCTGTCCGTCTTGTGGTCGCCATCTCTTCCCGCGCCCTCTTCGATCTGGCGGAATCTCACCAGGTCTTTGAGAACGAGGGCGTGGCGGCCTACTACGAATATCAGGCCGCCCATGAAGAGGATATCCTGGAGCCCGGGGTGGCCTTCCCGCTGGCGCGCAAACTGTTGCGGCTCAATGAATGGCTTGGGGAACGGGGGCGGGTGGACGTCATCCTGCTGTCCCGCAACAGCTCGGATACCGGCCTGCGGGTCTTTAATTCCATTCGCCACCACGGGCTCGACATCTCCCGGGCTGCCTTCGCGGGTGGCGCCACGCCCTACCGTTATGTCGCCGCCTTCGGCGCCCACCTCTTTCTCTCGGCCGACCCTCGGGACGTATCGCTGGCCCTGGAGGCCGGCTGCGCGGCCGCGACCCTGCTGCCGCAAGGCAAGCACCAGCCGGGTGGCACGGATGAGACCCTGCGCATCGCCTTCGACGGGGATGCCGTCCTCTTTTCGGACGAGGCGGAGCGCGTCTATCGGCGCGAGGGCCTGGCGGCCTTCAACCGGACCGAGACCGATGCTGCGCGCGAACCCCTTCAGGGTGGTCCCTTCAAGGACTTCCTGAGCGCGCTGCATCGCATTCAGGCCCTCTTTCCCGTGGATAATCCACCCCTGCGCACGGCCCTGATCACGGCTCGGGGCGCCCCCTCCCATGAGCGCGTCGTGCGCACCCTGCGGGCTTGGGGGGTGCGTATCGACGAGGCCCTCTTCCTGGGCGGACTCGACAAAGCCGCCTTCCTGCGGGCCTTCGCGGCGGATATCTTCTTCGACGATCAGCCGCTGCACTGCGAGGCGGCGCGGGACGTGGTCGCGACCGGGCATGTACCCCATGGGGTGGTCAACGCGGTACTGGCGTATTAACCCAGACCCCCTGCTGGAGCCGGGTCCTATCCGGCTACTGGACCGGGTCCAGGGTTGGCGAGGGACGCTGCAGGAAGTTGCCCTGGACGTAATCGATGCCAGCGGTCCAGAGAACGCTGAGGGTGCGGGCATCCTCGACATTGGTGGCAATGCTGGCCTTGCCCTGATCACGAATCAACCTGATGAGTTGGTTGAGCCGCTTTTCCTTGCGATCATCCTCCGCGATGCCGGTGGTCAACTGGGCATCGAGCTTGACGAAGTCCGCCGGCAGAATGGCCAGCAGCTTGTCCGGGTTAGGCGCGGCGCCGAAGCGGTTGAGGGCCATGTGGCAGCCCATCCGGGCTAAGTCCTGGGTCAATTTCGTATAGATGTCGGCATGGGCGTGGGCATGTTCCTCCAGGACCTGGAAGGTCAGCCAGTCCGCCGGCACCTGCTGCTGGGTGAGGTGGTCCGCGATCCAGGAGGCAAGCTGCTCCTCCCGCAGCGTCTCCCCGGCCAGGTTGATGAAAAAGTTGAGTTGACGGCCCAGCTCGCGTTGTTCGACCAGGGCGATGAGGGCGTGTTTGATGACCCAGCGGTCAATGGCCACCATGCGGCCGGATTGGACGGCGGCGGCCAGGAATTCCTTGGCCTCGCGTATCCCATGCCGGTCGTCGCGCAGCCGGATGAAGAGGTTGTAGCGCTCCTGGCCATCGCCCTTGAGACTGATAATCGGCTGGTAGAATAACTGAAAGTAATCACCGCCCAAGGCGCGGCTGATGCGCTCGGCGAACTGACGGTCCTCATCCTGCGTGCGGGCCTGGGAGGCCTTGGCCGGGGTTGGCCGGTGGGTCGCGCTCTTACCGTAGCCCTCTTCCAGGACCTGCACCCGCCGCTCCAGTTTTTTCACCAGCCGCCTCTGCTGGAGATCCTGGTATTCCCGGCCGATGACCAGCGCTAGCCAGGCGAAATGCCCCTTTTCCACCGCATCGCGTGCCCCCTGTCGGCGGGCCTCCAGGATTTGTGCCGCGTCGGTGGCGGCATCGGTGAGGAGGATGAGGGGCAGGTCGGTGGCCAGTTTCCGGTACTGCTCCAGGCAGGCGGGCAGGTCGATGAGCGGCGGCTGGGGGGAGCAGAGCAGGATATCCGGCGCGCTGGTGGCGACCATCTCCTTGAGCCGGTCGGGCCCCGCGCACTGCCGTCCCCGTGCCTCCAGGCCCACCTGCCGCAGGCCGGCGACGATGCCTTTGGCTTCGTCTTCCTGGGCGGTGAGGATCAAGAGTTTTGGCGGCACGAGGCGTATTCCATGGAATGAGGCGGATCAGGAAAGTTGGAACGGGAGATTATCCTTACTCCGGTCCCGCAAGGCCAGCCGGGGCTCACCGAGTCGCGCCCGTCCGAGCCGGGCAAGGCGTCTTCTGGCCGTAAAGGGCGCCCGGCGCTTAGCCACAGGGCTCCTTGTAAGCTCCTCCCGGCAGCTCCCGCACCAGTTTTGGGACCAGATAACCGGGTAATTCGGTTCTGAGTCTGATCATGATCGCCCTCGCCTCCGCCAGGGGCACCGCGAAGTGGGCGGCCCCGGCTACGGGGTCGAGCAGGTGCAGGTAGTAGGGCAGGACGCCCGCCGCGAACAGGGCCTCACTCAGGGCCGCCAGGCTGGCCGCATCCGCGTTGACGCCACGGAGCAGGACGCTTTGGTTGAGCAGGGTCGCGCCGGTCGGCTTCAGGGCACTCAGGGCGGTGCGTACCTCCTCGCCGCGCACTTCGCGGGCATGGTTGGCGTGGATGACGAGGGCGATGGGTAACCGGCTGGCGGCGAGCAGGGCCAGGAGGGCGGGGGTGATGCGCGCTGGCAGGACCACCGGCAGGCGCGTGTGCAAGCGCAGCCGGCGTAAGTGGGGAATGGCCGTCAAATGCTCGATCAGCGCGGCCAGGCGTTCGTCATCCAGCATCAGGGGATCGCCACCACTGAGGACGACCTCGGTGATGCCCGGGTCCCGCGCCAGCAGGGCCAGAGCCCCCTGGTCGCGATCCTGGACTAGGGTGTCACGGGCGTAGGGGAAATGTCGCCGGAAGCAGTAGCGGCAGTGCAGGGCGCAGGCCCCGGTGACTAGCAGCAGAGCGCGGCCCCGGTATTTTCGCAGCAGGCCGGTGGCGCGCCGGGACGGGGCATCGCCCACCGGGTCCGCCGAGTAGCCGGGGTGCTCCTCGAGTTCGGCGGCGAGGGGCAGCACCTGGCGCAGCAGGGGGTCATGCGGGTCGCCCGGGATCATGAGCCGGGCGAAACCTCGGGGGACCAGAAAGGGGAACTGGCGCGCGGCGGCCGGGGCGGCGAGGCGGGGGTCCAGCCCCAGGCTCTCGAGCAGTGCCTCGGGTTGGGTAAAGGCCTCCCGCAGTTCCTGTTGCCAATCGGCCTTCCCGGGCAATATCCGGGACGGAAAAGGGCAGGGTGCTGGGTATAATGAGTCGTTTTGTGACCCCATCCGATGAGTGAATGACATGGCGACTTACAACACCAACGAGTTTCGCGGCGGCATCAAGATCATGTTGGACGGCGACCCTTACGCCGTTATCGAGAATGAGTTTGTTAAACCAGGCAAAGGTCAGGCCTTTAACCGCGTCAAGATCCGCAACCTCAAGACCGGGCGCGTGGTGGAGCGCACCTTCAAGTCCGGCGACACCGTCGAGGCGGCGGATGTCCATGATACCCAGATGCAGTATCTCTACAACGACGGCGATGTCTGGCACTTCATGGACCCGGAGAGCTATGAGCAACTGATCGCCGAGGCCCCGGCCGTTGGCGATGCCGCTAAGTGGATAAAAGAACAGGATATTTGCCAGGTGACCCTCTACAACGGCGCCCCATTGTCCGTGGACCCGCCGAACTTCGTCATTCTGCGCATCGTCGAAACGGACCCCGGCCTCAAGGGAGATACCTCGGGCGGTGGTGGCAAGCCGGCGACGCTGGAGACGGGTGCCGTTGTGCGCGTGCCCCTCTTTGTCCAGACCGACGAACTCATCAAGGTGGATACCCGCTCCGGGGAGTACGTCTCCCGCGCCAAGGAGGAATGAGCGGTCCCCTGGGTCCGACCGTCGCTGGTTGGGAGCCTGACGCCAGCAAGCCGCTGGAGTGGGGTCCCAAGGCGGATCAGGCGGCGTTGCAAGCCCGGGCGCGCCTCTATGCTGGCCTGCGCCGCTTTTTTGCCGATGCGGGCGTGATGGAAGTCGAGACGCCTCTCGCCTCCCACGCCGGTCTGCCCGATCCCGCCCTAGAGAGTTGGCGTACCGCCTGGTCGTCCCCCGCCGGTGTCGAGCCCCTGTGGCTGCAGACCTCACCCGAGTTCCCCATGAAGCGCCTGCTGGCGGCGGGCAGCGGTCCCATCTACCAGATCTGCAAGGTCTTTCGTGACGGCGAGCGCGGCCGTCGCCATCATCCCGAATTCAGCCTGCTGGAGTGGTATCGCCCCGGCTGGGGGCTGGAGCAACTC
Organism: Chromatiaceae bacterium; assembly: GCA_016714645.1. Taxonomy (NCBI): domain Bacteria; kingdom Pseudomonadati; phylum Pseudomonadota; class Gammaproteobacteria; order Chromatiales; family Chromatiaceae; species Chromatiaceae bacterium. The sequence continues at coordinate 186,331 of JADKCI010000006.1, forward strand.
ATGGCCGAGGTGGCAGACCTGGTGCGCGGTGCCTTGGGCCAGCCCGAGCGGCCGGTAGAAATTCTCGCCTATCGCGATCTTTTCCTGTCCCGCCTCGGCCTGGACCCCTTCCACGCCCAGACGGCGGAACTCCAGGCTGGCGCCCAGGCCCAGGCGGTCGCCGGTGCCGAGGACCTGGATCTCGACCGCGACGGCTGGCTGGATCTGCTCCTGACTCATTGCCTGGAGGCGGATCTCGGCCGTGACCGGCTCACCTTCATCCGCGATTATCCCCCCAGCCAGGCGGCCCTGGCCCACATCAGGCCCGGCCCCGAACCCGTGGCTGAACGCTTCGAACTCTACCTGGAAGGCCTGGAACTGGCCAATGGCTTCCAGGAACTCACCGATCCGCGGGAGCAGCGCCGCCGCTTCGAGCAAGATCAAGCCCGGCGTCGCGACCTGGGCCTGGCGGTGCCACCCCTGGATGAGTGCTTTCTCGCCGCCCTGGAGGCGGGCCTGCCCGCCTCCTCCGGCGTTGCCTTGGGTCTGGATCGGCTGCTCATGGTCAAGATGGGCGCTAGCCACATCGACCAGGTGCTGGCCTTCCCCATTGAGTGGGCCTGAAGTTCGCCCTGGTGCGATTGGCATCCGCTGGATTTTGCCATCTTCATCTGGAATCTCGCGGACCTTGACCGACGTACTCCCCGGAATGAGGGGTATGGATCAGCCGCCGGCATGCTGGTCCAGGACCACGGTTGAGGTTAAGATACTAAATGACTTCCACGTTGTTCAAAGATGGAAAATGCCATGGCTCTGAAGACTCCCGCCCTGAAGGCCCGCGCTATCGGTGCCGTCTGCTTTCTCCTGGCGGGGCTCGCCCTGGCCACCATCGTACCCACGGTGGAGATCGCTTGGGTCACAGCCTTCTTGTTGCTTGTCGTTTTCCTGTTTGCCTTCGAGGTCGTGGGTGTCGATGTCGCCGCCATCTCGGTGATGGTCCTCTTGGGACTCACCAGCCTGCTAGCCCCCCTGATGGGCCTGACCGAGGGCTTGGTGCCCATCAACCACCTGTTCGACGGCTTCGCCAGTAATGCGGTCATTTCCATCATCGCCGTCATGATCATCGGGGCTAGCCTGGACAAGACCGGACTCATGTCGCAGGTGGCCGCCTTCATCCTGCGCGTGGGCGGCCGCACGGAGACTCGTATCATCCCCATCATCTCCGGTACGGTAGCCTTCATCTCCAGCTTCATGCAGAACGTGGGTGCCGCAGCCCTCTTTTTGCCAGTCGTCAGCCGCATTTCGGCGCGCACAGGCCTGCCTATGTCGCGGTTACTCATGCCCATGGGTTTCTGCGCCATCCTAGGCGGTACCGTGACCATGGTCGGGTCTAGCCCCCTGATTCTGCTCAACGACTTGATCCTGACCTCTAACCAAACCCTGCCCGAGGATGTGCGGATGGCCATCTTCCCTCTCTTCGCCGTTACGCCTATCGGGCTGGGCCTGGTGATCACGGGTATCCTTTACTTCGTGCTGGCGGGTCGCTTCGTGCTGCCGGTACGCCCGAACGAGGGTCTGGAGGGGGCGAACACGATGCAGTATTTCGCCGATACCTATGGCATGGAGGCCTTCGGTACGCATGAGGTTCGCGTCCCCGCTGACAGCCCGCTGGGCCAAGTCAACGTTGACGAGATGGAACGGCGCTGGAAGGTGCGTAGTATTGGCATGGATAAGGGCGATGGGCTGCGTTTTGGGGCCTCTGGGGTCGATCGTAGCCTGGAAATCGGGGCGGGGACCATCCTTTGTCTGTTGGGATCGGATAAGAACTTCAAGACCTTTGTGGACGAGACTGGCGTCCAGGTCCACGCTGATCTGGAGTTCTTTGCCGACGCCCTTTCCCCGGCCAAGGCCGGTATCGCCGAGATTGTCATACCTCCCGCCTCTAGCCTCATCGGCAAGACTGCCCGCGAAGTCTGGTTGCGCAAGACCTATGGTTTGTCGTTACTCGCAATACACCGGGGCACGGGTACGGTCAGTCTGGGTACGCTTGGCGTGCGCGACACCCCCTTTCAGGTGGGCGACGTCCTAGTGGTGCATACCACTTGGGCGGATCTCGCGCACTTGGAAAAGAACCGCAACTTCGTGGTGATTACCACCGAGTACCCCCACGAAGATTTACGTCCGCATAAACTGCTTCCGGCTTTGGTATTTTTCGCCATCACGCTTGGGTTGGTACTCTTTACTGACTTGCGTCTTTCCGTCGCCTTGTTGACGGGGGCCTTGGGGATGGTGCTATCGGGGGTGCTGTCCATGGAGGAGGCCTACAAGGCGGTTAGTTGGAAGACGGTCTTCCTGCTCGCCTCCCTGATCCCTTTGGGGGTGGCGGTCGATGGCTCGGGCACCGCGGCTTGGATCGCAACGGAGACCCTGCGAGTACTCGGGGCTATGCCGATCTGGGTTATCCAAGCGGCGATCGCCGTGCTCGCCACCTTCTTCACACTGGTCATGTCCAACGTGGGCGCGACCGTACTCCTCGTGCCCTTGGCCGTGAATATCGCTATCGGGGCCGGGGCAAATCCGGCGGTCTTTGCCCTAACCGTGGCCATCTCTACCTCTAACTCCTTCCTCATCCCGACCCATCAGGTCAATGCTCTGCTCATGGGCCCTGGGGGTTACCGGGTTCCGGACTTTTTGCGCGCCGGCGGCATCATGACCATCTTATTCCTGCTGGTTTCCCAAACCATCATCAACCTGGTTTTCTGATTGATGGGTGCGAATGACGGTAACCTCTCCGCAGACCTCCTCGGTATCAGTATCGCTGGCCGGTTCGGTAACTTAAAGCCCCCGGATTTTGCCGGGGGATGGTTACTCAGTTGGGCGAAAAGTATCAGGTTATTTGTCAAGACTGCCTCGTCTCCTTCGCTCAAATGCCAAAACGCGCGACCCCAGGATGCCTAAACAAGACGAAACCTATCCGACGCAGGGTTTTGCAACCCGCGCCATCCACCACGCCTACGACCCCTATGCGGGTCAAGGGTCCCTGAATCCACCCATCTACCTCAGTTCCACCTATTGCTTCCCTACGGTAGCGGAGGGCACGGCCCGTTTCGCCGGCGAGCAGGCGGGATTCGTCTATTCCCGCGTCGGCAATCCCACCACCTGCCTGCTGGAGGAGCGGCTCGCCAATCTGGAGCAGGGCGAGGCGGCACTGGTCACGGCCTCGGGCCAGGGGGCGACTACCTCCCTGCTCTGGACCCTGCTCGCCCCCGGCGACGAGCTGATCGCGGACCAGACCCTCTACGGCTGCACCTTCGCCTTCTTTCATCAGGGGCTGGAGAAATTTGGCGTCAAGGTCCGGCATCTGGACCTGACTGAGCCCGCGAATCTGGAGGCCGCCATCTCCGCTAGGACGCGCATGGTCTTCTTCGAGTCTCCCGCCAACCCCAACATGCGCCTGGTCGATATCGCGGGCATCGCCGCCATCGCCCGACGCCACGGCGCACTGACGGTGGTGGATAACACCTATTGCACCCCCTATCTGCAGCGCCCCCTGGAGTGGGGAGCCGACTTTGTCGTCCACTCCGCCACCAAGTATCTTGGCGGCCATGGCGACCTGCTGGCTGGGGCCATCGTCGGGCCCAAGGCGGCCCTGGATGAGGTGCGCTATGTGGGAATAAAGGACATGACGGGCGCCGTCATGTCCTCCCAGGATGCCTTTCTGGTGCTGCGCGGCCTCAAAACCCTGGCCCTGCGCATGGACCGTCACTGCCTCAATGCCCAGCGCGTGGCGGCCTATCTCGCCGCCCATCCCCAGGTGGCCGTCGTTCATTACCCGGGACTGGAATCCTTCCCGCATTACGCCCTGGCCCAGCGGCAGATGGCCCAGCCGGGTGGCATGGTCGCTTTCGAGTTGAAAGGGGGCATCGCCGCGGGCCGCCGCTTTATGGATGCCCTGCGTCTCTTCATCCGTGCCGTCAGCCTCGGCGATGCGGAGAGCCTGGCCCAACACCCCGCCAGCATGACCCATGCGGTGTACAGCGAGGAGGAACGGGCCGCCCATTTTATTAGCGAGGGCCTGGTGCGGCTCTCCGTAGGCCTGGAGGATAGCGAAGATTTGTTGGCCGATCTGGAACAGGCCCTGGCCCGGGGCTAGGGTAGGGGCTGCGGGGGTATCCGGCGGCCGGGCCGCCGGGCGGAGAGATCAGGAGCGGCCCGTCTGTCCGGCGAGGGCCATGGCCCGGAAGGGATCATCCTCGGCATCCACACCCAGCCGCTGGTGAATCGCGGCAATGGCCTGGCCTTCGGTGGCGAAGATATTGTCCACGCCAATGAGGTCGAAGAGGCCGGTGCGGCGCGTGACGTCGAGGATTTGCTTCTTGAGCCCGGAAAAGACGACCTGAATGCCGCGATCCCGTAGGCGCGCTACCAGGTGATGCACGACCTCCTCCCCGGAGGCATCGAGTTGATTGATGCCATCGCCCACCACTAGCAGCCACTTGGCGTCTGGCTTGGCGGCCACCGCCTCCAGGATGTTGTCCTCGAAATAGGCGACATTGGCGAAATAGAGGGAGCCATCGAAGCGGATGGCGTTGATGTGCGGACTGGTCGGCAGGTCGGGGTGGACCTTGACATCGCGCAGGGTGCCGTCCTTGCAGCGGCCCAGGATGGCGACGCGCGGCTTCATGGTGCGGAACAGGTAAAGGAGGATGGCCAGGCCGGCCCCGACCAGGATGCCCTCATCCAGATGGGGGGCAAAGGCCAGGGTGGCGACGAAGGTCACGATGGCGGCGATACCATCGTGACGGCTGGCCTCCCAGGCATGCTTGACCGCCTCGATGTTCACCAGGCCGATGACCGCCATGATGATGATGGCCGCCAGCACCGCCTGAGACAGGTGGTAGAGGAGGGGGGTCAAGAAGAGCAGGGTGATGAGCACGAAGAGGGCGGTGAAGACGGACGCCAGTCCGCTGCGGGCACCAGCGTCAAAATTCACCGCCGAGCGTGAGAAGGAGCCCGAGGCCGGAAAGGCCTGGCTGAAGCCGCCGAGAATGTTGGCCAGGCCCTGACCGATGAGTTCCTGATTGGGGTCAACCTTCTGTTTTGCCTTGGTCGCCAGGGCCTTGGCGATGGAGATGGCCTCCATGAAGCCCACCAGGGAGATGACGATGGCCGCCGTCAGCAGACTGCCGATGTCATCCAGACTCAGGCTGGGCAGCGCCAGCGCCGGCAAGCCCTCGGGGATGCGGCCCACCACTTCACCGCCCCCCACCAGCTTGAAGCCCTGGTCCTTGACCCCGCGAATGCTGTAATGGGCGCCATCCGTCCTGGCGCCGGCCGGAACCTGGTCCAGGCGATAGAGGCCCAGGGTGGCGCCCTGGGCGTCGGTGACCCGTGCCACCGGTAGCTTGCGCAGTTCCTTCTTCAGGGCCGCCGTTAGACCCTCGGCCTCGGTGGTGGCGATGGTGGCCAGGTGCAATTCATAGCCGAGGCGGGCCGCCTCGCTGGCATGCAAGGCCTCCCGCCGCGCCTCCTTCAGGGCCACCATCAGGCTGGCCTTGGCTGCCGCCAGTCGGGCCTCTTCCGCCTGCGCCTTGCCGAGTCCGGCAACCAGTTCCGCTAACCCCGGGTCCGCGATCTGCTCAGTCTGGCCCTCCAGGTTTTTCTCGAAGCCGATGGCCCAGGACAAGGTGGTAGTCAGGGCTACGGCAATGAGGACACCGGGCCATTTCCTTTTATATTGCTTGATGCCCCACATGAGCCCGAGGGCCAGGAGTCCCATGGCCAGGGTGGGCCAGTGGGTATCGCCGATCTGGGCGAAAACGCCGGCAATGTCGTGCATGAAACTCTCGGAGCGCCCCATGGGCACGCCAAACAGCTTGGAGATCTGGGACAGGCCTATAATGATGGCGGCGGCGTTGGTGAAGCCGACGATCACCGGGTGCGACAGAAAATTGACCACCACCCCCAGCTTGAAGAGGCCCAGTAATAATTGGGTCACGCCGACCAGCAGGGCCAGCAGGATGGCCAGGGCGATGAATTGGGGGGAGCCTGGCGCCGCCAAGGGGGTCAGGGCCGAGGCCGTCAGGAGGGACACCACCGCCACCGGGCCCGTGCTGAGAAAGGCGCTGGACCCAAAGAGGGACGCGATCGCTACCGGCAGGAAGGCGGCATAGAGGCCGAAATAGGGCGGCAGCCCGGCGAGTTGGGCATAGGCCATGGATTGGGGAATCAGGACCAGGGCCACCGTGATGCCCGCCAGGAAATCGGCCTTGGCCGTATCACCCCGGAGGGGAAACCAGCCCAAAAAGGGTAGAAAGCGCGCAAGCTTGTTCATGGGATAAGTACTGCCGTTGAGGTGATCGCCGGCACATCTTAAACCCTTCGACAAAAATAGCGCCAGTTCCAAAGGCCAGGCTGCCAAGCGCCATGGTGCGCTTGGACCACCCAGGATGCCGATGAGGATCCTGGCCCTCTTGCTAGCTCGCCAAGGGGAAGCCTTTGGCGGGCGATCGCCGCCCCTCCCGCCGCTCAAGACCCTCCTGTTGGCGAGGCCACGCCTGTCCTTGGCGCGGGTTCAAGCCCCGCGCCTACCCCGGTAGCGGTAGGGTTCAGCTGCTCCCGGGCACGATCAACACCGGGCATTGCGCCTGGCCCATGATGCGTTCGGATACGCTGCCCAGCAGTAGGCGGCTCAGTCCGCCACGACCATGGCTGCCAACGACGATGAGGTCCGCCTGGCGGTTGTTGGCGGTCTCGACCACCACCTGGTCCGGGCGGCCTTCCGCCAGCAGGGCCTCGCTATTGATCCCAGCCGCCTGCATGGTGGCCAGTGCTTGATCCAGCGCCGCTTGGGCCTCGGCCTTGCGTTCCCGGTTGTGGCCGCGGCTGGTGACGGAGACCAGGGTCACCGGGAGCTGGCAATCCCTGGCCAGATCCCTGGCCACCTGCGTGGCAGCCTTGCCCGGGTCGGAGCCATCGGTGGCGAGGAGGATACGGTGGCTCCACATGGCCGCGGCACGCGGCACCATCAGCACGGGGCAGGGGGCCTGACCGGCGACATGAGCGGTGGCATGGCCCACCATGAGGCGGGCCAGCCCACGCTTGCCGCGCCGGCCCAGCACGATCAGGTCGGGCTCCAGTTCCAGGGCGGTGTTGATGATTTCCTGGTGGGGTTGGTCGCCATACACCAGTTGGGTGAGGCATGGAACTCCCTCGGCCTCCGCGGCGGCAACCACGGCGGCGAGGAGGGCCTGGGCCTCCCGTTCCATCTGCTCACGCAGGCCATAGGTACCGAACCCCTCCAGATCCTGGGGAAAGGATGATGGTCATGACCGTGAGCCGGGCCCCGCACCGCTTGGCGAGGGCGATGGCAACCCGTTGGGCCCCGGCGGAGAATTCCGAGCCGTCGGTGGCGAAGAGGATGCTATTCATCTGGGTTCCCATGATTTAGCTCCTTTGGGCCAGGCGGTGGGCCGCCATACCCTGGATCAGGGCGATGATGATGGCGATACCACCCACCGCCATGGCCAGTACCAGGGTGGCGTCTCCCAATAGCTTCAGGTAGGCGATCGTGGCGTCCTGGATGGGCGCGATCAGTTCCAGCTTGGAGAGATAACCCGGCACATAGAAGAAGCGCGAAAACAGCACGATGACCATGATGAGACCCATGACCAGTTTAACCACGGAGTCCTTGACGTAAGTCGTGCCGATCGCGCCGATCTGGACGCCGAACAGGGAGCCGGCCAAAATGATCATGGCGAGGCGGATGTCCACGACCCCGTCCAGGGCATAGAGGATGGTACCTCCAAGACCCATGACAAAGGCGATCACCAGTTCGGTGGCGGTGGCCATCAGGGCGGGGGCCCCCAGCACATAGATCATGGCGGGGACCCCGATGAAACCACCCACGGCAATGGTGGCGGCCAACATGCCGGTGGCGAAGCCGAGGGGCACGATGAAGAGCAGGGATACCTGGGCCTTGATGCTGGGGAAGAAAACCATGGTCCCGGGGATGCGTACGGATTGGACCCAGCGCGCCAGTCGGGTGGTTTCCTGGGGCACTTCAGCCCCCGTCGCCTTTTCCTGCTGGAACATCTGGTAGGCATCCCGCAGCACGAAGAGGCCCACCACGGCCAGCACGACCACGAAGACCACCGAGACATAGAGGCTGGTCCCAACGTCGCCAAAACTGTGCTTGATGCCGGTCATGACCTGCTTGCCGACGAGCATCCCCAGTTCGGCGAAGAGGCCCATGATGAGGCCTAGTTTGACATCCACCTGCCCGTACTTGTGACGTTTCATGGCGCCCACCAGGGACTTGGGGAATTTGTGGCAGATATTCGATGCCACCGCCACGATGCCGGGCACGCCCAGGGTCATCATGGCCGGGGTCAGCACAAAGGCCCCGCCGGAACCGATGAAGCCCGAGACCATGCCGCCCACGAAGCCCACCACGAAGAGGGCCAGGGCGGTATAGAGGTTGAGTTCGATAAAGAGACTGCTTTCCACTGCTTACGACTCCTTGCTTACGGTTTGCCACCGGACTTGGCCGCCCTTAGTCCCAGGATCTCCCAGAAGAGTCCGGTGAAGGTGCCATGAAAATAAGAGAAGATGAAGGCCACCACGACCGGGATCAGGAATAAGGCCTTGTGATCCTTGGTTTGCTCGGCCCAGGCTACCAACTGGTCGGCGTAGAGGAAGAGCAGGATATAGAGCAATAGACTCACACTGCCATAAAACAGCGTGGCGGCAATGGGTTTTTTGGAAGGGGACATCAAGTACCTCAGGGTCGGAAGAGTTGAAAAGGTGAGGGCGAAATCGGCGGGTGTTGGGCGGCGATGGGGTCCGGCGAGGGGCATCCGGGATTGCCAACCAGGACCACCGGTACCGGCGATGGGCCCGCGAAGAGGCGGCGATTGCCGGCGACCAGGCAGCGCACGGGATCGTCTGAGGTTCCGGAAATCGCGAAGAGCAGGCGGGAGTGACGAGCCAGTGCTCGCAGTACGGTGCGCCGATTGACGGCGCTCAGGCCCTCGGCCCCCCGGACGATGCCCTCGAGCAGGGTCCGGTGTTGGGACAGTTGCTCGTGCAAGCCTAGGGGGTCGGTGGTCAGCAGCAGCAGATCGGCCTGGAGGCGGTGGCAGGCCCTAGCCGCGTAGTTCAGGACGGGGGTGGGCAAGGTGGCGCCGACGCCCAGGGCGATCAACCGTCGGCCTTGCTGGCCTGGGTGAGAAACGCCAGGGGCGTCCGGACCAGCGCGCAGGGCTGCTTCCATGCGATAGCGGCCGCTGACCTCGCCGGCATTGGCTCTGCCCAAGGCCTGGAAGGCTTGCTTGATCTGGTCGGTAAGGCTGGCCATGAGCAACTCCGGTGGCGGTAGCTGACCCCAGGGGCGATTCGGATTCAGCTCGGATACTCAAATGAGCAATTCGCGTGCCGATAACTGTAAAACGGTAATTAATTGATAATATTCTATTTATCAGATGGGCAGGGCCGCGGCGATGGTTTCGCTTCAGAAACGCGATGCCGCGCTACCGATTTATCTGCTTGATTGACTGAGATAAATATTTGACGTTTAATCCGCGCAACAACGTTTCACCTTTGAAACCTATCATGCCCAGCATTCTCGGCAAGATCATCCTGGCCTACCTGGCACTGGCCGTTGGCGTGGCTGGCTTCGTCCTCTTCACCTCCGGCGACCTGCGTTTCCTGGAGTCACGGGTCCGGGAGGCGGTGGCCATCACCGCCTTCCAGGACGATGCCCAGGAGATGCGTCGGCATGAAAAGAACTTCTTGCTCTATCATGCCCCCAGTGAGTTGGCCGCGGCCCGCGGCTTGGCCGAGGGTCTGGCGGGCCGCGTCACCAGTGATGGCGAGGTCCTGGCCAGGGTTCTGCCCGGGGATGAGTTGGCGGCCATGAGCGCGGCCATCGCGGTTTACCGACGCCTGCTCGACCCGCCTGGCCTGGATTCCAGCGATACCCAGGCGGCCAAGGTGCGGGAGGCGGGTCACGCCATCTCCGAGGCCAGCGACCGACTGGCGGAACGTGAGCGGGGCCTGCTCATCGAGACCCTGAGACAGTCCCGCCAGGCTTTGATCTGGACCCTGGGCCTGGTCGCCCTGCTGGCCCTGGCCGGTGGTCAACTCCTCTGGGGCGCCGCCGGTCGGCCCCTGCGGCGCCTCGAGGCCCAACTCAAGCCCCTGGCGGAGGGCCGGTTCCAGGCCTTTGCCGAGGTCTCGCGCGACCGGGAGATCGTTTCCTTCACCGCCGCTCTGAACCGGATGCTGGAGGAACTGGAATCGCGCCGCCGTCAGGTACTGCACGCCCAGAGGCTGGCGGCCCTGGGCACCCTGGCCTCAGGCGTCGCCCATGAACTCAATAACCCCCTGGGCAATATCTCTGGGGCCTGCCAGATTCTGTTGGAGGAATTGGCGGGACTGCCAGGCCTGTCCCGGGAGGCGCGCGCGGATCTGCGCGGCTGGCTGACCCAGATCGATGACGAGACCGAGCGAGCCCGTCGCATCGTGCTGAACCTGTTGGACTACAGCCGTAAGCCCGGACGCGCGGACCTGACCTCCCACCTGGGGACTACCCTCGACCGGTCTCTGCTTCTCTTGGGGCAGCGCTTGCCGGCGGGAGACAGCCTGAGCCGCGATATCCCCCCAGGCCTCTGGGTCCGTATGGATCCCCAGCGCCTGCAACAGGTATTCGTCAACCTGATCCAAAACGCCCTGGACGCGGGGACCCGCCAGGTCAGGATCGAGGCCAGGTTGGCGAGGGCCGGGGATTGGCCTCCCGTCGGCGCCGCGCTGGTGGTGGGCGAGGGGTTGGGCCCCGAGGTGGGCGCGGTGGAAGGCGGGGAGCGCGTTGAGCCCGGGGTCTTGATCCGGGTCACGGATGATGGGCCTGGCATCCCGCCCGACCGCGTTGATCGCATCCTCGATCCCTTCTACACCACCCGCCAACCCGGCGAGGGGACGGGGCTGGGGCTCTATATCGTCAGCGAAATCATCCGCGAACAGGGGGGCGCCATCGCGGTGTCCAGCCCCCCGGAGGGCGGCGCCTGCTTCGCTCTCTGGTTGGCCGGTGGAGACACCCAATGAATGAGACCCATCAGCCTCGCCTCCTCGTCGTCGATGACGAGGCCGCCGCCCTCAAAAACCTCTCCCATCTCTTCCAGAAGGAGGGCTACGCGGTCACCGCCTGCTTGGGTGGCCAGGAGGCCATCCAGGCGTTGCGGGGCCAGGATTTCGACCTGGTCCTCACCGACCTGCGCATGAAGGATGTCGATGGGCTGGCCGTGTTGCGCCAGGCCCGCACCTCCCAGCCCGACGGCGAGGTTATCGTCATCACCGGTCACGCCACGCTGGACTCCGCCGTGGCCGCCATGAAGGAGGGTGCCTTTCACTACATCGCCAAGCCCTACCGACTCGATGAGGTGCGCCAGCTGGTGAGAAGCGCCCTGGAGGTCGTGGCCCTGAAACGGGAAAACCGCGATCTGCGGCGCCGTCTCGAGGGCTATCAGGGGCCGGTCAACCTCATCACCGAGGATCTGGAGATGCAACGCCTCCTGGAAACGGCGCGCCAGGTGGCCCCCACGGACTGCAATATCCTCATCACCGGCGAGTCTGGCACGGGCAAGGAACTCATGGCGCGCTACCTTCATCTCTTCAGCGCCCGCGCCGGCCAGGCCTTTGTGGCGGTGAACTGTGGCGCCCTCCAGGAGGAGTTGCTGGCCAACGAACTCTTTGGCCACGAGAAGGGCGCCTTCACCGGGGCCGATCGCCAGAAGCCCGGCCTCATCGAAATGGCGGCGGGCGGCACCCTCTTCCTGGACGAGATCGCCGAGATGAGCCCAGCCATGCAGGTGAAGCTCCTGCGCGTGCTGCAGGAGCGGGAACTGATGCGCGTGGGCGGCACCACGCCCGTCGGCGTGGATGCGCGCTTCATCGCTGCTACCAATCGCGACCTGCAGGAGGGGGTGGCGAATGGGCGTTTCCGCGCGGATCTCTTCTTTCGGCTCAATGTGGTCAATCTCACCCTGCCGCCCCTACGCGACCGGCGGGATGACATCCCCCTCTTGGCCTGGCATTTCCTGAAGAAGTTCGCCCAGGCCATGGGCAAGGCGGTGGACGACCTGGCCCCGGAGGCCCTGGCCTTGCTGGTGCGCCACGATTACCCTGGCAATGTACGCGAACTGGCCAACCTGCTCGAGCGCGGCGTCGCCCTGGCGCGGGGGGGCCGGATCGAGCCCAGCCACCTGCCGGAGAGTCTGCGCCACCTCCCTCCGAGGTTGGTCCCGCAGGTGGAACCCAGTGGCGAACTGACGACCCTGGCGGGCAACGAGGCCGCCTATGTCGCCCAAGTTCTGAAATATACCAGCGGCAACCGCAACCGGGCCGCCGAGATTCTCGGCATCGACCGAGTCTCGCTCTGGCGGCGGATCAAGCGATTTGGGCTGGAGTGAGGGAGCAGGGCGGGCAGGGTGCGGGCTGAGGTCTCTTGGATTCAGTCGTGGGTCTCAGGAAAAATAAATTCACTGGCCCCACAAGGGCGTAAGGGTCATCGCACCATCCCGCATCCGCCAGGTCGAGGCATCATGAGGGTAACCGTCCAGGTGCCAAGATCATACAATAGCGCGGCATCTTCCAGCCTCGCCGTGCGCGGCACCCGTTACCGGGCGTGGCTGAATTGACAGGCCCCAGGATTTCCCCGGAAGCCCCCATCGTGACCAATTGCCTGGACCATTTATATACTTAGATTTTTCTCATCTTTCTGGTCATCCAGGGCGTCCTCTTCACCACCGAGATGCTCCAACCGGTGCAACAACTGTTGGTGATCCCTTTCACCGAGGGGGTGCCCGCCGTCAGCGCCTGGCTCGTCCTCTTATTCGATCCCCATGTGGTCTCGGAGGGCATCGTGCTCCGGGATGTCACCAATGGCTTTGCGGTGGCTATTCAGGCCGGCTGCAACGGGGTGGGGGCGACCATTGTCCTGGTGGCGGCCATGCTGGCCTTCCCCTCCCCCTGGAGGCACAAGCTGTGGGGCATCCTCATCGGCTTTTTGCTGGTTCAGTCGCTAAACCTGATCCGCATCATTAGTCTCTTCTACATTGGCCAATGGAATATGCAGGTCTTTGAGTGGATGCACCTCTATCTCTGGCAGGCGTTGATCATGCGCGACGTGCTGATTATCTTCCTCGTCTGGCTGCGGTACCTGCCCAGGCCAGCTCAGGAGGGAGAGATGCACCCTGCGCCTTAGTCCAGTCGCCCTCTTTTTCCTCAAGGTACTCGCCTGGCTGCCCGTCACCTTCGCCCTCTGGTATTACAGTGCCGAGGTGGGTCTTTGGCCCGTGACCAGGCTGGTGGATGGGTTTTTGTCCTTCCAGCTTCCTTACGCCATTCAGTCCGTCACTCAAGTCGGGCATCAGATCCAGGTGTCCGTCTATCTTGCCGTTCCGGCCACACCGGCTCAGCTACCAGGCGGCAGCGCCGGCGAGATGGTGTTGGCCGGCAAGTTCCTGGTTAATGCGCTGAAGTATGGCTATTGCATCCCCCTTTTCACCGCCCTCCTCCTCACTACACCTGGCCAGGGATGGCGCAAGGTGAAGATTTGGTTAATGGGCCTGCTCATCCTGCAACTGGCCCAGGCTTGGGGGGTGAGCTTTGAAGTGCTGAAGATTCTGCTCTTCGACCAAGGCCCCGAGGCGCCCGGAATGCTCGGCTACGGTTTTCTGTCCCTGAACGGCGCGGGTCTGGCCTACCAGTTTGGCTTCCTGATTCTACCCGCCGTGGCACCCGTGGTGATCTGGATGGCTTTTCATACCGATTATTTGCGGGACCTGGCGCCAGGCCTGGGCGGGCCACTGAAGTAGGTGCCGCTGTCATCCTCTAAGAGGCTGTCAAAAAACAGCTTCTAGGCTGACAATTCACAATTACTCAATTCATATTGGATTTGGTTGTATCAGTAAGGTCCCTGGGGGCCCGTATTAAGAGAAATTTATTCAGTTACCGGTATTTACATTATTCCGCATTTGCGGTACAAGCCCCGTTCTTGTGGCCCAAACCGCTACGCCCATTGGATGAGGTGCTGACATGGCTCGCTACGTGCCTTTGTGGATCCTGTTTCTCGCTTGTTTGGGTTCATCCTTGATGGCGGGTTCCACCGAACCCAGCGCGGGGGCCGGGAAAAGCAGCGACCTCACCCAGGAAGGCCCACCCCTCTCGATCCTCGAACAGTACAAGCAGTTCCGGCGTGATCGCCTGAGCCCCACGGACCTGCCCGGCGCCACCGGTTCCGCCCAGCATCCCAGCCAGTACGGACCCGCACGGAACGACCCGGCGCAAGGCATCCCCAAGCACGCCTACTCCCCCTTCGATCCGGCCACCAGCACCCAGAGCCATTGCCCGTCCAAGGGTTGCGACTACGCCCCGGATGCCGTGCTGATCAAGCTCAAGCCCGAGGTGAGCGTGGCAGCCCCGGCGCAGGGGCGGCTGGCGGGTGCCGCCCTCGCCTTGGACGAACCGGGCATCGTCAGCGAACCAGACCTGATCCAGACCCTGGCGGATCAGGGGTTTGAGGCACTCGTACCCCTCTTCCCCGCCGCCGCCAAACCCATCGCCGGTGCCCGTGCCCTCCGACCGGACGGTCAAGAGGTCGATCTTCCCGACCTGACCCGCTGGTATCGCGTCACGGCGGCGCCGGCCGCCCAAGCGGCGGGGGCCTCCGCGGCGGCCACCACCCCGACGGCCCTGGACATCCCCGCCCTGGTCAAGGAACTGGCCGCCACCCCCGGGGTGGAACTGGCCGAGCCGGACTATGTGCGTAAACCCATTGGCGAGCCGGCCGCTCAGGCACTGGCCGCGGGGGCCGGTGCCTCCGCGGCCGGTGGCCAGATCGCTGCCCTGTCCTACACCGACCCGCGGGTCGGCGAGCAATGGCACCTGGAAGCGGCCAAGGTGCCGGCCGCCTGGCAATACCTGGCCGACCAGGGGCTGCCTGCTGGCGGCAGCCCCGACGTGGTGGTGGCGGTCATCGACACCGGCGTGGACTACACCCATCCCGACCTGGCGGCCAACCTGTGGAAAAACCCGGCGGAGTTCTTTGGCCAGTCCGGCGTGGACGACGACGGCAACGGCTATATCGACGACATCCATGGTGCCCGCGTCGTGGCGAATACCTCCGGCGACCCCATGGACGACCACGGCCATGGTACCCACGTGGCTGGCATCATCGCCGCCCAGGGCGGCAACAACGAAGGCGGGGTGGGCGTCGCCCCCGGCGTCAAGCTGATGGCGATCAAGGCCGCTCAGTACAGCGGCATCCTCAATGCCTCCGATGTTGCCAAGGGCATCTACTATGCGGTGCAGAAGGGCGCCGACGTCATCAACATGGCTTTCGGCGGCTATGCCCGCTCCTCCGCCGAGGAGGATGCCCTGACGGTGGCCTTTGGTACCTCGGTGCTGGTGGCCGCCGCTGGTAATGACGGCAAGGGTAATCTGCCCTGTCCTTTTGGCGCCAACTTCTACCCCGCCGCCTACAACTGGGTGTTGGGCGTGATGGCGCGCAACCAGAACGCCGATGCGAAGGGTGACTACCTGTCCGGCTTCTCCAATTACGACTGCGTTCCCAAGGATGCCCAGGAATACGAACTGATGGCCCCTGGTAGCCAGATCCTGAGCACACTCCCTGGCAACGGCTATGGCGCCTGGTCAGGCACCTCCATGGCTACGCCGGTGGTGTCCGGCATCGCCGCCTTGGCGCGTACCCAATGGCCTGACAAGCAGACCTATTCGTCCCGTTTCATCATGGGACAGATCGCAGCCATTGCCAATTATGGTCCCGCGGACGCGTTAGCGACGTTGAGCGAAGCGCCCCAGCCCAGCTTGAGTTATTTGGAGCATTACCTGTTCGACACGCCCGAGGTCGCCGCGGGTAATGACAACGACGGCATCGTCGATGCTGGCGAGACGGTCGATCTGGCGATCATCATCCGTAATCACTGGGGTAAGGCCGAGAATGTCCAGGTGACCCTCCAGGCCCAGGCCGAGGGCGCCGTTGGCGCCGTTGGCGCCGACCCCTATGTCTCCATCCTCAACGGCACGGTGGCTTACGGCGCCGTTGGCTCTTTCAACAATGACGATAACGGCCTGATCAAGGATGCCGAGGGCGCCATTATCGGTGTCGAGCAACCCTTCCGTTTCCAAGTTGCCGCCAACACGCCCAACGACCACCTGATACCCTTCTTGTTGACCATGACGGCAACCAATGGCTACGACCCGGGGGCCGGGAGCATCACCAGTTCCTCTCGCTTTTATCTGCTGGTCCAGCGCGGCCGGGAACTGCCGCGCATCATCAGCACGGACATGACGCTGACCAAGGGCGACCTCTGGCTGGTATCGGACTCCAAGTTCATTGCCGCAGGTGCTACTGTGACGGTGACTGAGGGGACCCAAATTCAGTTCTTCAGTGTCGATCCCGCAGACCCCTATGCCGCTCAAGCCAAGCCCCAGATTCAGGTTGAAGGCAATCTGTTGGTTCAAGGTACTGCAACCCAACCGGTGGAGATCTTTACTGGACTGCTCTATCCACACATCCCATTGTCATCAGGGAAGCGGCCCAATAGACAACCAACCCAGAGGCACCATTAGTATTGAATATGCCAGAATCATCAACCCAGTACTAGGGTCAATTCGTGATATGTACGCGACTAGAGATGATCCCTCTACTCCCTTGAATCTATTAGACCACGTACGATTCGATCAAAGTTCTGATTGTATTTCTCAATATGTACCTGAACAAACGCGGTGGATTCCATGCGGTCAGGCACCAGTTACATTGGCAGGTGATATAAAATATAGTATTTATAATAATGTAGGCTCACCGTGGGTCTCGCCGTGGGTCGCTCATGTTGACTTGCGTGCTCATGTGCAAAATATTTTGGTTGATGCCTCATTAGTATCTACATCAATAGGAAGATCGCCGAGCGGTAGCGTTTTTTTGAAAAGCGTTATCAAACAAGATGGAATTTATCAAACATCAAAATGGCTTTCATCTGATAATCCAGGGAGTAACAACGCCTTTCTTAATGATTGGCTGGATCTTGACATCAATCATTGGATGCGTTTTTTTATGCGCGGCAGTAGAGGGAGCATCTATTCTCTAGCTAATAATTACTGGGGTACTACATCTACAGCGCTGATCGACGCAGCAATCTATGACTTTTATGATGACTTCAATTATGGAGTCATAGAATATCAGCCTATCCTTCTCACCCCGCCGGAGACCGCCTATCCCTTCGTCGCGAGTGTCACCGTCGCCACCAGCGAGGGCGCGGCCACCCAGGTCGGCGCCGAGCCGATCAGTGTTACCGTCACCTTCAACCGTGACATGGACCCGGACGTCCAGCCCC
>JADKCI010000007.1:0-7500 GCA_016714645.1 Chromatiaceae bacterium
TTAATGGGTTAGCAAGGTTAATGCGCCGGCGGCGCTGTATCGGCGGCGGGTGGTGAGGGATGAGCAATGAGTCAGATTCTGACGGCGGACGAAATTCATGTGTGGCTGGCGGATATTGATCAGCCACCAACATCGTTGCTGGAATTGGCGGCGACCTTAACTGCGGATGAACAGGAACGGGCGGCGCGGTTCCGCTTTCCCGAACATCAGGCGCGGTTTATCGCCGGGCGTGGCTTGCTGCGGGAATTGCTCGGCGGGTATTTGAACCGGCCGGCGGCGGCGCTGCGGTTTAGCCAGGGTTCGCATGGCAAGCCGCAGTTGGCGGGTGAAGAGGCCGCAGCCGGACTGCCCTTTAATCTGGCGCATACCGGTCATCGGCCGCTGTATGCAGTCGCTCGCCGTGAGGTGGGCGTTGATCTGGAAAAGACCGATCGGCCGGTGGATGATGCAGCGATCATCCACCGGGTTTGCGGGGCGCGGGAGTGGGCGGCGTTTCAGTCCGTGCCGCCAGCGCAGCGTCAGAATGCCTTTTTCGCTTGCTGGACCCGCAAGGAAGCCATCGCTAAAGCGCTCGGCGCCGGTTTTGCCAGTGAATGGCGAACCTTGGAGGTCTGCTTTCAGGATGGGGAACCGCCGCATGGCCGGACCAGGATGCGCGATCCATCGGGTCGGGAATGGAGCTTGATGAATCTGCTGTTGGAACCGGGCTGGATCGGGGCGGTGGCGGCAGCGGGTGCGGACTGGCGCTATCAGTTCCTTTCTCCCATTGAGCCAAATTTATACCCAAACCGGAGCGACTGAAGCGTATGGAACCCTCATTCTGGCATGAACGCTGGGAACGGGCCGAGATCGGCTTTCACCAGCAGCACATCAATGTTCACCTCCAGCAATTCTGGACCCAGTTGCAATTGCCGCCCGGTCAGCGGGTCTTTGTCCCACTCTGCGGCAAGAGTTGCGATTTGTTGTGGCTGGCGGGCGAGGGTTATCCAGTGACTGGCGTGGAAATCAGTCCAATTGCCGTTGAGGCGTTTTTTGCAGAAAACCGGTTATCGCCGCATCGGTGGCGGGAAGGCTCTTTCGAATATTGGGAGGCGGATGAAATCCGGATTCTGCTCGGGGATTTTTTCAGTCTGGAGCCGCACCATCTCACCGATTGCGTCGGGATTTATGATCGGGCTTCGCTGATTGCACTGCCGCCAGCCCTGCGCGTGCGTTATGCCGACAAACTGGGTTCGGTGTCGCCTTGCGCGAGTCGCCTGTTGCTGGTGACCATGGAATACGATCAGACGGTATTGGCCGGACCGCCTTTTGCGGTGAGTGAAACGGAAGTTCGGGCGCTGTATGAGCCGACGCATACCGTGGAATTGCTCTACACCCGCAATGCGCTGGCGGAGGAGTCACGCTGGCGGGAGCGTGGCCTCACCTGGTTGCTGGAGAAGGTCTACCGGTTGACCCGGCGCTGATCCCGACATGGAAAATCCCGGTTGTGCTGAACCGGAGCGCAAAGCCGGGGTGAAAACCCCCAGGCGTTCATTGAAAACTGATCCGTGTTAATAGGGATCGACGCATTGAAAAATCCATCACAAGGTTCTGAAGCCCCTGTCGCTCAGTTGCCTTCGCGATTGCGCGGCCTGCTGATCGGGACCGCAGTCGGCGATGCGCTGGGGTTGCCAGCGGAAGGATTGTCCCGCCGCCGGATCCAGCGTTTGTACCGAAGTCGCTGGCGGCATCGGCTGATTTTTGGACGCGGCATGATCAGCGACGATACCGAACATACGATTTTTGTCGCGCAATGCCTGCTACGCCATCCCGATTCGCCGGAGCGTTTCGCTCGCCGGTTAGGCTGGTGTTTGCGGGGCTGGCTGCTGTCGTTACCCGCCGGGATTGGTTTTGCGACCTTGCGGGCGATTGGCAAGCTTTGGCTGGGATTTCCGCCGAGCTACAGCGGGGTGTATTCCGCAGGCAACGGTCCGGCCATGCGGGTGGCGATCATCGGGGCGTTCTTTGCCCACGACGCCGAACGGCGGGCTGCCTATGTCGCCGCCTCGACCCGCATGACGCACACCGATCCGAAAGCGCTGATTGGCGCAACGGCCATCGCTGAACTGGCCGCCTGGATCGTGCGGGAACGGTTGACCGGGCCACCTCCGCTCAATGACTTTCTGGCGCTGCTGCGCCAGTGCGGCCCAGAGGATCACGGCTGGCAAGATTTGGTGGACATGATTGCCCAGGCAGCGCGGGATGGAGCGTCGGTCTCAGCACTGGCGGAACGGCTGGGACTGGCCAAGGGTGTGACCGGTTACATCTACCATACGGTTCCAGTGGTCGTTTATGCTTGGTTCCAGCAGAGCGGCGACTTCCGGGCAACGCTGACGGCGGTGCTGGACTGCGGTGGGGATACGGACACTGTCGGCGCTATTGTCGCGGCGCTGGCGGGCGCGATGGACGGAGAGGACGGCATTCCAGCGGACTGGCGGGCGGGCGTAGCCGATTGGCCGCGCTCGTTGCCGTTGCTGCGCACTCTGGGGACCCGATTGGCGATGGTGATCGCTATCGGTCAGCCCGCCGCGCCAGTGCGCTACTTTTGGCCGGCTATTCCGCTACGAAATTTGCTGTTTTTGCTGATTGTGCTGCTGCACGGTTTCCGGCGATTGTTGCCGCCGTACTGACTTGTTTCCGGAGGAGGTTTTCGATGCAATTTGAAGAACATTATGAAGATGTGCTGCAGAACATCGAATTTAGTATTGTCTCAGTCTATCGCGACCATCCGCAAATGGTCGATCACACGGCGATGCGGGCCTTGGAGGCGCTGATCGATCACTACGTCGCGCAAAAAATCGGCAGACCGCCCAAACGGTTTGCTTTGGAGGCGCTGGAAACCGTGACCTTCGACCGGATGAAGGCGATGTGCGACTGGCGGCTGGGCATCGAGCCAGGCCCGAACAATGAGATCAGAGTTAACCCGCTCACGGTCGACGAGATCCTCCAGTGCCTGAAGCGGATTTTGAAATCGGCCCATCACTGGAACAAACAGAATGGCCGGCGCGGCTATCTGGATTTCGTGGCGAAGTAGGTTCGTTAGCCGTCTGGTCTTTGCCGAACACTGCTGCAAAGCAACATTGGAGCGTATAATACCCTTGTTATATGTGTAATTATTGGCAGGTTAACTCGTTTTGCCCGATAGGCACAACCCAGTGAGGACATCCCGGTCATGGCCAACTTTATCGAATGGTCCAATGAGCTGAGCGTGGGTATCGAGGAAATCGACCTTCAGCACAAGGTGCTGGTAGATTTGCTCAACCAGATTCATGAGGCGATCCAGCAGCGGCATGGGGCGGAGATCACCACGAAAATCCTTGAAAGATTAGGCGAATACACCAGGATTCACTTCGCGGTCGAAGAGAGTCTGATGCGGATCATGCACTACCCGGAATATGAGCGGCATAAAATAGAACACGACAAACTGATTGATCAGCTCAACGGTTTTCGCGCCAAGCTGGCGTCGGGCAAGATTTCGATCAGTTTTGAGCTGGCGCATTTTCTCAAGGTCTGGCTGACCAAGCACATCATGGAAACCGACAAGTACTATGTTCCGTATTTTCTGGGGCAGGGCATCAGGCCGGAATTGGCCAAGGCCTCCTGGGTAAAAAAGCTGTGGGGTTCATTGAGCGGTTCCTGAACCCGTGACCGCTGGCACCGGCCTTCGCCGCCTTGCGCACGATTTTCAACAGCCTCCGATCTTGAGAGCGAACCGGGCTACGGCAACATGATGGCCCGGTTGCTAAACGACGCAGGGGGCCCGGCTGGAGATACGGCAGTTGAACAGCGAACCGGCAAGACTGCCGGTTCGCTGTCAGTGGCTCATTCGAACTCGATGATCGCCTGATCGACCGCCAGACTGTCGCCCGGAGTCGCCATAATCTTGGCGACCTTGGCGTCGTGATCGGCTCGCAACACGTTTTCCATCTTCATCGCTTCAATCACCGCCAACTCTTCGCCGGCCTTGACCTCCTGACCGATTTGCACCGCGACCTTGGTCAACAGGCCCGGCATCGGCGACAGCAGATACTTGGACATATCTGCAGCGGCTTTTTCGGGCATCAGCACCTGTAGCGCCGCCACTGTGGGCGACAACACCATGACGTCAGCCTGCGATCCCCAGTGGAACAACCGGTAGATCATGTCGCGGCGCTCGACCTGGATGCAAATCTCGGCGCCGTTCAATGTTCCCTTGAACAGCGGTTGTCCGAATTGCCAGTTGCTGCGGACCTGATAGGTCTCGCCCATGTACGCTACATCGTAACCGCCGACGGCGGGTTCGACATGGGTCGGGTACTGCTGACCACCCATCAATACCACCCAGTCAGTTTTGACCTTGCGCTCGTGGCCAAGCAATTGGCCGCTGGTGCGTGCGGCGCGGTCCATATAGCGGCGATGAATGAAGGCCGCTACCGAGATCAACAACGCCGGATCGTCATGCGGCACGTCGGCGGCGTGGAAGCCGTGCGGGTACTCTTCGGCGATCATGTTGGTGCTGATCCGCCCGGTCATGAACCGGGTATGCACCATCAGCGCCGCCAGGAAGCTGATGTTGTGCGCCACGCCGCGAATGAAAAACTCATTCAAGGCGTCCCGCATGTGGGCGATGGCCCGGTCGCGGGTCGAGCCATAAGTGATCAGCTTGGCGATCATCGGGTCGTAATACATCGACACTTCGCCGCCTTCGTAGACGCCAGTGTCGACCCGCACCACTTCGCTTTCCTTCGGCGGCAGGTACTTGACCAGCCGGCCAATCGAGGGCAGGAAATTGCGGAACGGGTCTTCCGCATAAACCCGCGATTCAATCGCCCAACCTTCAGCTTGACATCCCCTGGGTGAAGTGGCAGCGTCTCGCCCGCCGCAACCCGGATCATCAGCTCCACCAAATCCAGCCCGGTGATGTACCGGTGACCGGATGCTCCACCTGCAAGCGGGTGTTCATCTCCAGGAAATAGAAGTTGCGCTTGGAATCGACGATGAACCCGACCCACCGCCCGGGCCAGCGCCACCGCCTGTTCGCCCATCGCCCGCCGGGTGATTTCATCCAGGAACGGGGACGGCGCTTCTTCGATCACCTTCTGATGACGGCGTTGCAGCGAGCATTCGCGCTCGCCCAGATAGACAATATTGCCGAAGCTGTCGCCCATCACCTGAATTTCGATGTGGCGCGGTTCTTCGATGCTTCGATGAAGACGCGATCATCGCCGAACGAGGAACGGGCTTCGTTGCTGGAGCGTTCAAAACCATCAAGACATTCGGCATCGTTCCAGGCGACCCGCATGCCCTTGCCGCCGCCGCCGGCGCTGGCCTTGATCATCACCGGATAACCGATGCCCGCCGCAATCTCGACCGCCTCTTTGGCGTCCTTGATCACTTCGGTGTAGCCGGGCACGGTGCTGACCCCGGCTTCCTTGGCCAGTTTCTTGGAGGTGATTTTGTCGCCCATCGCGTTGATGGCTTTCACCTTGGGCCGATGAACGCGATCCCTTCCTTTTCCAGCGCCTCGCAGAACGCGGCGCGTTCGGACAGGAAACCGTAGCCGGGATGCACCGCTTCGGCTCCCGTGTCCTTACAGGCCTGGATAATGCGCTCCATCACCAGATAGCTTTGGGCGGTCGGCGGCGGGCCGATCAATACCGCTTCATCAGCCATTTCCACATGCAGCGCGTCCCGGTCCGCCTCGGAATAGACGGCGACGGTCTTGATGCCCATCTTGCGGGCGGTTTTAATCACGCGGCAGGCAATTTCGCCACGGTTCGCAATCAAAATTTTCTTGAACATGCGCCTCCCCCTTACAGCGGAATGTTGCCGTGCTTACGCCACGGATTTTCGAGTTCTTTGTCCCGCAGCATCGCCAGGGAGCGGCAGATGCGCTGGCGGGTGCCGTGGGGCATGATCACGTCGTCAATAAACCCGCGATGACCGGCAATGAATGGATTGGCGAATTTCTTGCGATATTCCTCGGTGCGATCGGCAATCTTGGCGGCGTCGCCGATGTCCTGCCGGAAGATGATTTCCACCGCGCCCTTCGGCGCCCATCACCGCGATTTCAGCGGTCGGCCAGGCGAAATTGACATCGCCGCGCAGGTGCTTGGAACTCATCACGTCATAAGCGCCGCCGTAGGCCTTGCGGGTGATGAGCGTGACCTTGGGAACGGTGCATTCCGCGTAGGCGTAGAGCAGTTTGGCGCCGTGCTTAATGATGCCGCCGTATTCCTGGGCGGTGCCGGGCATAAAGCCGGGCACGTCAACCAGAGTGATGATCGGGATGTTGAAGGCGTCGCAAAACCGCACGAAGCGGGCGGCCTTGATCGAGGACTTGATGTCCAGACAACCGGCCAGCACCATCGGCTGATTGGCGACGATGCCGACCGGCCAGCCGTCCATCCGGGCGAAGCCGGTGATGATGTTCTTGGCGTTTTCCGGCTGCACCTCGAAGAAATCCACGTCGTCCACGACCTTCAGGATCAGTTCCTTCATGTCGTAGGGCTTGTTGGGATTATCGGGGATCAGGGTGTCGAGCGAAAAATCTTCCCGATCGGCAGGATCGGGCGTGGGTCGGTGCGGAGGCTTTTCCTTATTATTCGGCGGCAGGAAGTTGATAAACCGCCGCAGCATCAGCAAAGCTTCGATGTCGTTTTCAAATGCCCGGTCGCATACCCCGGATTTGGTGGAGTGAGCTATGGCTCCACCGAGTTCTTCAGCGGTGACTTCTTCATGGGTGACGGTCTTCACCACTTCCGGCCCGGTCACGAACATATAAGACGTGTCCCGACCATGAAGATGAAGTCGGTCATTGCCGGCGAATACACCGCGCCGCCAGCGCATGGCCCCATGATCACGGAAATTGCGGAATCACGCCTGACGCCATGACATTGCGCTGGAAAGACGCTGGCGTAACCAGCCAGCGAGTCCACGCCTTCCTGGATGCGAGCGCCGCCGGAGTCATTCAGGCCGATCACCGGTGCGCCGACCTTGATGGCGTGATCCATGATTTTGCACATCTTTTCAGCGTGTGCTTCGGACAGAGAGCCGCCAAATACGGTGAAGTCCTGGCTGAATATGAACACGAGCCGGCCACTGATCGTGCCGCAGCCGGTCACAACGCCATCACCGGCGTGCTGGGTGTCGGCCATGCCGAAATCAGTGCAGGCGGGATGCTTCAACGAACATATCCCATTCTTCAAAACCTACCGGGTCGAGCAGGACTTCGATGCGCTTCGCGGGCGCTGAGCTTGCCGCGCTTGTGCTGCGCGTCGATGCGGCGCTGCCTGCCACCCGCCGGGCGGCGGCGCGTTTTTGTTCCAATGGTGAATAATGTCATGCATGAACGCTCTCTCCTTACGGATATCGGGCGCCGCCAGCGAACCGGCGGCGGTGGGAGCTGGAAGGTTCGTCCTGGTGACAGGACAAACCAGACGAAAAAGCGGGAAGGCGTAGTCAAGGTTTGATGAGTTGATG
>JADKCI010000007.1:12500-34779 GCA_016714645.1 Chromatiaceae bacterium
GGTTCCTGCGCAACGGCAATCGGCGCAGGGTGAGTCGGCCCCTAAGGCGAGGCCGAAAGGCGTAGTCGATGGGAAACCGGTCAACAATCCGGTACTGACGGCAGCTGCGAAGGGGGGACGGAGAAGGCTACACCAGCCGGGGATTGGTAGTCCCGGTTTAACGGCGTAGGGAGAGGCTCCAGGCAAATCCGGAGCGTCAATCCTGAGACCGGACGACGAGGTCCTCGGACCGAAGTGGTCGATGCCCTGCTTCCAAGAAAAGCCCCTAAGCTTCAGGCTGTCGCCAACCGTACCCCAAACCGACACAGGTGGGCGAGGAGAGAATCCTCAGGCGCTGGAGAGAACTCGGGTGAAGGAACTCGGCAAACTAGCACCGTAACTTCGGGAGAAGGTGCGCCCGTGGTAGGTGAAGGCCCTCGCGGGTGGAGCGGAAGCGGGCCGCAGTGACCAGGTGGCTGCGACTGTTTACTAAAAACACAGCACTCTGCCAACACGAAAGTGGACGTATAGGGTGTGACGCCTGCCCGGTGCCGGAAGGTTAAGTGATGGGGTTAGCGCAAGCGAAGCTCTGGATCGAAGCCCCGGTAAACGGCGGCCGTAACTATAACGGTCCTAAGGTAGCGAAATTCCTTGTCGGGTAAGTTCCGACCTGCACGAATGGCGTAACGATAGCCACACTGTCTCCACCCGGGACTCCGTGAAATTGAATTCGCTGTGAAGATGCAGCGTACCCGCGGCAAGACGGAAAGACCCCGTGAACCTTCACTACAGCTTTGCACTGACTGTTGAGCCTTCTTGTGTAGGATAGGTGGGAGGCCTTGAAGCCGGAACGCCAGTTCCGGTGGAGCCACCCTTGAAATACCACCCTGGAATGCTTGAGAGTCTAACCTCGAACCTGAAACGGGTTCAGGGACCGTGCATGGTGGGTAGTTTGACTGGGGCGGTCTCCTCCCAAAGAGTAACGGAGGAGCGCGACGGTACCCTCAGCGCGGTCGGAAATCGCGCACAGCGTGCAAAGGCAAAGGGTGCTTGACTGCGAGACGGACAGGTCGAGCAGGGGCGAAAGCCGGTCTTAGTGATCCGGTGGTTCCGTATGGAAGGGCCATCGCTCAACGGATAAAAGGTACTCCGGGGATAACAGGCTGATACCGCCCAAGAGTCCCTATCGACGGCGGTGTTTGGCACCTCGATGTCGGCTCATCACATCCTGGGGCTGTAGTCGGTCCCAAGGGTATGGCTGTTCGCCATTTAAAGTGGTACGCGAGCTGGGTTTAGAACGTCGTGAGACAGTTCGGTCCCTATCTGCCGTGGGCGTTGGAGCGTTGCGGGGCGCTGTTCCTAGTACGAGAGGACCGGAATGGACAGACCTCTGGTGTACCGGTTGTCACGCCAGTGGCATCGCCGGGTAGCTACGTCCGGACGGGATAACCGCTGAAAGCATCTAAGCGGGAAGCCCCCCCCAAGATTAGCGCTCCCGAGTCCTTTGCGACTCCTGAAGGTTCGTTGAAGACCACAACGTCGATAGGCGTGGCGGTGGACGCGCAGTAATGCGTGCAGCCGACCCGTACTAATCAACCGTGCGGCTTGACCCGCTAACACCCAAGCCTTGGGTGTCCGGTTCCCTGCTTCACCCTCTTGCCCATCGCTCCTTCCCCCCTTTTCGCCTGGCGGCCTTCGCGTGCGGGAACCACTCGACCCCTTCCCGAACTCGACCGTGAAACCGCACCGCGCCGATGATCGTGTGAGAGTACTCATGCTAAAGTAGGTCCCCGCCAGGCGCTTTATGCCGAACCCAACCTCCAGTGATGGAGGTTGGGTTTTTGTTTTTCCTGGAACCCATATCGATAGGCAAAATCGCCTCATTCGGTAGCAGCAACTTCGCTGAATTCCGGTAGCAGTCGTTCGTATTCAGCGATCACTTGCGCCCCCAGTAGAATAATGATGCCAATGGCGTCCAAGGCCATCAGCGTAATGACTACCCCCGCCAGCGACCCGTATACCACGTTGACCGCCGACAGGTTGGCGAGATACCACACCATCCCGGCGCGGACGCCTTCCCAAAGCAACCCGCAATCACGCCGCCCATCAGCGTGCCGCCACGGCAGCCGACCTGCGGGCAGCAACTGGTAAATCAGGGTCAACGCCCCGATCGGACCCAGCAAGCCAAGCGCATACAGCATCCACGCCTGCAAATCACTTAATGACCATTGCCAGCCAAATACCTGGATATTGCCGGACATCAGGGTTTGCAGTACGCCAATCGCTACTGTCATCGCCAGTAAGCCAGATCCGAGCAGTAGCACTGCCAGATAGGGCAATAGCAGCGACATCAACCAGTTTCGACGATAGGCTGCATGGCGGTGGGAAAAAATGACGGTCATGGCGTTTTCCAGCACCCCAAAAGCGGTTGCGCTGAAAAACAGCAACGTCCCGGCCATCGTCCAACTCAGCACTCGTCGTTGCCCGAGAAATTGGGCGACCTGATTCAGAATCAGCTCCGACTCGCCGGGAACCAGTTGTTCCAGATAGTGATGCAGCAGGGCGAGCAGTTGCGCTTCGTTGACCACCTGCGACAGCGCGACCAGCAGGAGGATAACCAGCGGAACCAGAGCCAGCAGCGCGTAGTAAGCGATGGCGCCGGCCAGCAGAAAGCCCTGGTTGGCTTGAAATCGGCGCAGCATCCGCCCGGCGAAAACCAGCGGGTGACGCAGTACGAAGCGGGCCGGAGACGAAGAAGGCATGGCGGGAGCGCGCTCGCAGTTGGGGAAAACCGGACAATCATGCCAAAGTGAACCGGTTTTGACATGACATTCAGCGCGACTTTTGGTTAGGTGAAATCGAGATTAACAACCGATCCGGTTCATTTTTCCACTCCCAGCCGCTGTGACGACAACACCATGAACGCCAATAAAAAAGCTCTGAGACGTTGCGAAGATGCGCTGGCCCAGGCGCTTGATTACGCCGCTTGGAGCGAGGCGGCGCAGGACCATGACCGGTTGACTGGCGCGGCCAACTGGAAAGAACAGGCTGAATCACCGGATTATGATTACCGGCTGATTCAGGAACGATTGGCGGAATTACGCGAACTACGCCGCCATGGCGAGGTGGCCCGGCTGGTGTTTTGTCTGCACGAAGGCTTGCATGGCAATCTTGGCAACATCGCTAATCCGGCGCTGTACACGGGATGCCGATTTGGAACCAAGCGGTTGTTGACGGATTATCTCGATGAGATCGCGTCCGCGCTGGATTATCTCTGTGAATACGAAACGCCGGTTTTCCCTTTGGCCGACAAGTTGCGGTTCTTTGAACGCACCGCGCAGAGTTTTGGCCGGTCGGCGCTGATGTTAAGCGGCGGCGCCACTTTGGGCCTGTTTCATTTGGGCGTGATCAAGGCGCTGTGGTCGGAAGGCTTGTTGCCGCGCGTCGTCTCCGGCTCCAGTTCCGGCTCCATCGTAGCGGCGACCCTGGGCACTCATACCGATGCCGAACTGGCGCGGGTGTTCGACCCGGCCCTGTTTACCGTAGAGGCTTGGCGCAGTCTGGGCTTAAAGAGCCTGCTCAAGGGCAGCACCTTGATGGACAGTCGGCAGCTGGAGCGCTGCATTGAGCATAACGTCCATGCGCTGACTTTCGAGGAAGCCTTTGATCGCACCGGACGGATCGTCAGCATTCCGGTCTCGCCGGCCCGGGCGCACCAGCATTCGCGGTTGCTGAATTATCTGAGCGCTCCGAATGTGCTGATTCGCCGGGCGACGCTGGCGTCTTGCGCCATTCCAGGCGTGTTTCCAGCGGTGATGCTGGAGGCGCGGGACTTCAACGGCGTCACCGTTCCCTATATGCCCGGCGATAAGTGGGTGGATGGCACTTTGAACAGCGATTTGCCGATGCTGCGGGTAGCGCGGATGCACAACGTCAATCATTACATCGTCAGTCAGACCAATCCACACATCGTTCCCTTCCTTGGTGACGCAAAGCCCCGCGAGAAAGGGCTACTGTCGTTCACCCGCGATATCGTCAGTTCCACTTTTCAGCTTTATCTCAAGCATCTGCTCGACCTGGCCCGGCAGAATGTGGACTCCCATACGCTGGGACTGCTGCTGGACAAGGCTTATTCGGTGGCTGATCAGAGCTACAGCGGCGACATCACGATCGTGCCGCCGACCTGGCTGAACAACCTGCTGGATATTTTTTCCAATCCACGCCCGGAACGGATCGCTGAGTTCATCCTGACCGGCGAGCGGGCAACCTGGCCCAAACTGGAGCGGATCCGCAACGCGACCCGAATCAGTCGCGCCTTTGAACACGGCCTGGAGCGGCTGCGGACCCGGCTGGCATTCCCGGTCGCCGCTGATGAACCGGCTGGCCGCACTGCCATCTGAATGTCTTGCAAGTCCACTTCCTGATGGTTTCCGCCCAGTTCAGCGGATGGGGCGTTGGTATGTGTATTGCCTTGAAATAGCGGAAGTAGCTGGCTGAGTCAGTCTGACGGTCGTTCGCTCATATGGGCAAAAAGATGCAATGCTTCCATCTCGCAATAATACCGTGATTGCGCACTTTTATCATATAAGATATTGATTTTTAATTTTATTGTTTTTTGCAACTTTTGTTGGCATGAAAATTAACGCAAAAATAATCAAAATCTTACGGGGGTGCGCGCAAAGTCAGATAATAGCTTTATAAACCGGACTATTATTGCGATAGGCCGGTTTTGAATAAACCGCTTGGAGAGGGCGCTGAACATAGAAATACCTTAAGGTGTGACTGAGAGTTTCTTTATTTTACAACATGTTGAATGACCTTAAAAGGACTGGACTAACCTATCAAGGTATCACCATGACTGAACTAGCCTTACAACTGATCGCCGAAAATAAGAAAACTCGCGCGCCCTTTCTGGATCTGGGGCATTGCGGATTGACTGAAGTGCCGGAGGCGCTTGGGGAATTGACATGGCTGGAGGAATTGTCGTTCGCACGGCATTGGTGGGACGGAGAGGCGCCGAAAGACACCAGAAATAACGGCCCCAGGAACAATATCGCCCACCTTGCGCCCACGGCGGCTCGCAATCCCTTTGCTGGCCTGACGCGGCTCAAGAAGCTTTGGCTGGACGGTGGTCTTGCTAACCGGACCAACCTGGAAGACCTGTCCCCGCTGGTTGGGCTGGCGGGTTTGCAAACCCTCGACCTCTCGGGCACGAAGGTTACCGACCTGTCCCTGCTGGCCGGGTTGACGGGCTTGCAAACGCTCCGCCTCACGGACACCAAGGTCACCGACCTGTCTCCATTGGCCGGGTTGACGGAACTGCGAGCGCTCAATGTCAACTGGACGCCTGTCGCCGATCTGGCGCCCTTGGCCGGGCTGGCGCGGTTGCAAAGGCTCGGTGCCTGGAGAACGCAGGTCAGCGACCTGTCCCCGCTGGCCGGGCTGGCCGGGTTGCAATGGCTCAATGTTTCGATGACGCCGGTCGCCGATTTGTCCCCGCTGGCCGGGCTGAGGGGGCTGCGAAAGCTTGAATTTTCGAGTACCCAGGTTGCCAATTTGTCCCCGCTGGCCGGGTTGGCGAAATTGCAAGAGCTCGATTTCGCGTTTACGCCCGTGGCGGATCTGGCGCCCCTGGCCAAATTGACGGAGCTGCGCTGCCTTAATTTCCTCAGGGCAAATGTGTCCGACTTGTCCCCCCTGGCTGGGTTGAAGCACTTGCAGCGGCTCAATGTCTGCGCCACGCCAGTCACCGACCTGTCCCCGCTGGCCGGGCTGACGGAATTGCAGATGCTCGACAGCTCCAGCACGCCAGTCGCTGACCTGTCGCCGCTGGCCGGGTTGACGGAACTGCAAGCGCTTAACGTCCAGTGCAAGCATGTGACCGATTTGTCTCCCCTGGCCGGGCTGGTGCGTTTACAAGATCTTAGTATTGGGGGTACGGGGGTTACGGACCTGTCCCCGCTATCCGGGCTGACGGAACTGCGGAGACTCAAAGCCGCGCAGACGCCGGTCGCCGATCTGGCGTCTTTGTCTGGATTGGCGGGATTGCGGCGACTCGATCTCGCCGAGACGCCAGTCACTGATGTGGCCCCTTTGGCCGGGCTGGCGGAACTGCGGTTTCTCAACCTCAACGAGACGGCGGTCACCGACTTGGCGCCCTTGGCGGCGTTGATAAAAAGCGGCCTCCCCTTGCAGTGGCGCCTGGATGCGTCTGAAGACGGTATTTATGTCAGAGACTGCCCTCTCACCCATCCACCCGTCGAAATCGCCATGAAGAGCGACAAGGCCGTCCTCGATTTTTTCGAGAAAAAGGGTTGCGGGCTGGGATGAAGCATCGCCAAATCCCAGAAAGAAGCAATGCCCGCTGAGAGACTGTCGAGGAATTGTTCATTGATTTTTCAGAAAAATTTATCTATGGAACCGGATGGAAGTTGGTTTGGCAAACAAAAAGCCAACCAAAATGCGGTTAAACAATATATAAATCAAATAATTAGTTCTTGTACAATCTGTTAGGAATATGGAACATGGCTGGCCGATGAACGACACACTCCGTTCCCCTCCTCCCGGAACCCTGCCCGATTCCAGCCTGGCTGGAATCAGCCTGCTGCTGGCCGAGGATAACGAGATCAATCAGATCATTGCTGCCCGGCTGCTGAAAAAAGCGGGAGCGCAGGTCGTGGTGGTCAATCATGGTCGGGAGGCGCTGGAGCGTCTGCCGCTGGGTCTGGACGGCGAACCGTTTGATCTGGCGCTGCTGGATGTCGAAATGCCGGAACTGGACGGTTGCGAAGCGGCCCGGCGGATCGAGCCGATCCCCGTTTCGCACCCCGCCGATCATTGCCCTCACCGCACACTCGGCGCTTGAGGACCGGCAACGCTGTCTGGACGCCGGGATGAATGATCAACTCGCCAAACCCATTAACCCTGATCGGTTATTCGCCACTTTGCGGCGCTGGCTGCCGCAGTCGCCGGATGCAACGGCGCAACCGCCGACCGTGGCCTTAACCGCTGAATCTGCATCGGCGCTGCCGGAGTTGACCGGTCTGCTGGATACCGTCGCCGGCCTGAAACGGGCGGGCGGCGATCACACGCTATACCGCAGCCTGCTGGCTAGATACGCTGCCGGACAGTCCGATGCGCCGGCGCAGATTCAAGCCGCGCTGATCGCGGGCGATCTGGCGATGGCTGAACGGCTGGCGCATACCCTGAAAGGCGTGTCGGGCGCCATCGGCGCAATAACGGTTCAAGGGTTGGCCGCCACTCTGGAACAGGCGTTGCGGCAACGAGCCGGATGGGCGGGAGTCGATCCGTTGCTGGTCCAAACCGGGGCTGCGCTGGCCGAACTCATCGCCGCGCTGCAAGCGGCTTCGTTGACTGAACCGGCCCTGGCGGTGGCAGCGGTGGACCCGGCGGCGCTGGCGTCGATCCTGAAGCGGCTCGAAGTCTTGCTGCGTGATGATGATACTGAAGCGGTCGATTATTTGGCCGACCACCGGCAAACCCTGGCAGGGGCTTTGCCGGAAGCATCGTTCGCTGCGCTGGTTCAGGCGGTGGCGAATTATGATTTTGCTGAGGCGCTGCGCCGTCTCGGTACATTCAACCTCCTGGAGGCAGGCGGTCCTGATTGTGGACGATGTCCCGGATAACATCGCCCTGTTGAGCGCCTTGCTCAAAGATCGCTACCGGACCCGGGCCGCAACCAGCGGCCAGCGCGCCCTGGACATTGCCGCCGCCGATCCATTGCCGGACATGATCCTGCTCGACATCATGATGCCGAAGGCCGGGACTATCGTCCACGATCATGCTGGCCCGGATTGAAACCCACTCGGCAATGCCCAGGCGGCTGAAGGCTAGACGCCTTCCTGGAAGGTGCAACAGCGCACCCGAAATCGTCAATCACGCGATGGCCTCGCTGCGGAGGCCCGCGACAGCGAGACCGGCAACCATATCCGCCGCACCAGCACTATGTCCGGGCGCTGGCCAAACCCCAGCGCACGCGCTTTGCGTGCTTTGAGCGAGAGACGATTGAACTGCTGTTCAAGTCTGCGCCGCTGCATGACATCGGCAAGATCGGCATTCCGACCGGATTCTGCCGGCCGGGCCGGTTTACCAGTGAAGAATTCGAGATCATGAAGACCCACACCACGCTGGGCCGTGACGCAATCCTGGTGGCTGAACAGCATCTGGGGGTCAGCAATTCGTTTTTGCGCATCGCCCGCGAGATCGCCTACTCCCATCAGGAAAAGTGGGACGGCAGCGGCTATCCGCAGGCGCTGGCGGGGGACGATATTCCCATTGCGGCCCGGCTGATGGCGGTCGCGGATGTGTATGACGCCCTGATCAGCCGGCGGGTTTACAAACCGGACATGCCCCACCAGCAAGCGGTGACCATCATCATGCAAGGCAAGGGCAGTCATTTCGACCCGGATATCGCCGATGCTTTCCTGGACATCGCCGATGAATTCCAGGCCATTGCCCGGCGGTTTGCCGATGATCCGCAGATGATGCAGGACAAGTTGCGGCGGCTTGAGGCGGCGCTGGTTGAAGAGACCATCGTGCTGGGCGGCGCTTAGGACGGTGAAGCCCCTGACTCCAGCCAGATCAAACTCGCCATTCGTCCGGTGCGCTGCTCGCGGCGATAGGAAAAGAACCGCGCCGGGTCGCTGAAAGTGCAGCAATCCCCGCCATAAATCCCGTTCACGCCGAGGCGCTGCAATTGCCGCCGCGCCAGTTGGTAAAGATTGGCCAACCAGCGCCCGGTTAATGAACGCCGGAAACAATCCGCATTGCCCGCATCCAGCCCCAGAAACTCGGCGCGAACTTCCTCCCCGACTTCAAAAGCGTCCGGGCCAATTGCGGGTCCCAGCCAGACCAGCAGTTGACCGGCGGAAATCCCCAGTGACGCCACCGTCGCCGCAATTACTCCCCCCGCCAGCCCGCGCCAGCCGGCATGAGCCGCCGCCACCGCCGTTCCCGCCCGATCGCAAAACAGCACCGGCAGGCAATCGGCGGTCATCACCACGCAGGGCCGGCCCGGTTGCCGGGTCCAGGCCGCGTCAGCGGCGACAGGCGCACTGACCGTTTCGGCGGCGACCACGGTAATGCCGTGAACCTGCTCCAGCCAGGCCGGCTCTCCCGGCCAGCCCGCCACGGCTGCCAGTCGCCGGCGATTTTCGGCCACGTTAGCCGGATCATCGCCAACGTGTCCGGCCAGATTCAGACCATCATAGGGCGGCGGACTGATCCCGCCCCGGCGAGTCGCGCTGACCGCCCGCACCGCTGCCGGGGCCGGCCAGTCGGGGAAAATCAGATGTTCCGGGCGCAGCTCATTCAAGTCCATGTTTCGCATCCTCGGCCAATGCCGCCAGCAACTCCGCCAGATCAGGCGGAACTTCCGCTCGCCATTCCAGCCGCTCGCCACGGAGCGGATGAGTCAGCGCCAACCGTTCCGCGTGCAGTGCTTGTCGGCGAAACTGCTGAATCGCCTCGATGCAGCGCGGCGAAGCGTCCGGCGGAATTCGCAACCGTCCGCCATAGACCGGATCGCCCAGCAATGGCAGGCGAACATGGGCCATATGGACCCGAATCTGGTGCGTGCGACCCGTTTCCAGCTTGACCCGCAGCAGGGTATGGGCGTGGAACCGGCGCACGATCCGGTAATGGGTGATGGCGGGCCTGCCGCCGGGGGTGACCGCCATGCGTTGCCGATCCACCGGATGCCGCCCGACCGGCGCATCCACCGTGCCACCAGCGACCGGCAGGCCGTTGACCACAGCCAGATACTCGCGCTCGATAGTGCGGGCCTGCAATTGCGCGACCAGCGCGGTATGCGCCGGCAAGCTGCGAGCGACCACCAGCAAGCCGGTGGTTTCCTTGTCCAGCCGATGCACCAGCCCGGCGCGGGGCAATCCGGCCAGTTCCGGGCAACGATGCAACAGGGCGTTAACCAGCGTGCCGTCGCGGTTGCCGGCGGCGGGATGAGCCACCAGTCCCGCCGGCTTGTTGATCACCAGCAAATCAGCGTCTTCGTAGCAGAGCGTCAGTGGAATATCCTGGGCAATGGCGACGGTTTCGGTCGTCATCACCAGTTCGCCGCTGATGGTTTCGCCGCCAGCGACCGGATCGCGGGGGCGGCGGATTTGGCCGTTGACCCGCAAGTAACCGGCCTTCAGCCATTGTTGCAAGCGGCTGCGCGAATAGGCCGGCA
This sequence comes from Chromatiaceae bacterium, assembly GCA_016714645.1. Lineage (NCBI taxonomy): Bacteria > Pseudomonadati > Pseudomonadota > Gammaproteobacteria > Chromatiales > Chromatiaceae > Chromatiaceae bacterium. The sequence goes on from JADKCI010000007.1 coordinate 22,687, forward strand.
GCAGTTCAGCCAGCGCCTGATCCAGCCGCATTCCGGCGCAGGCGGGGGGGATTTGGCAGGTCACGGCTTCGGTAATTGGCATGATGGTTTTTGGTGGTTCGGGCGTTATACTGAGCTAATGACTGGCTTCAAGATGCATTTTATCCCCGTGACTTCCGATTGCCGCCGTTCCCTGTTTTCAGCCATGCGCCCCCAACCTTCCTGACCGGCCTGCTCGCCGCCGTGCTGCTGGCGGGCTGTTCGTTGCTCCCGGATAAGATCGACGAGACCAAAGGCTGGTCGGCCCAGCGCCTGTACAGCGAAGCCAAAGAGTCGATGAACTCAGGCAACTACCGGATTGCCCTGGAGTATATGGACAAAATCCAGGCGCGCTATCAGTTTGGCCGTTACGCCCAGCAGGCCCAGCTCGACACCATTTTCATCCAGTATCGGGATAGCGAGCCGGACGCCGCGATTGCCGCCGCCGACCGCTTCATCAAGGCCAACCCGCGCCATCCCTTGTGGATTATGCCTGTCACATGAAAGGCCTGGTGAACTTCCAGCGCAGCAACACTCTGATCGACCGGATCGCCCCAGGTGACCGCGATAAGACTGACACCAGCACCGCCCGGCAGTCCTACAATGATTTCGCCGAGCTGGCGCGGAAATTCCCCGACAGCCGGTACGCCGAGGACGCCCGCAGCGGAATGCAGTTCCTGCATAACAGTCTGGCGGCCTATGAAGTCAATGTCGCCAGTTACTATCTGAAGCGGGGCGCTTACGTCGCGGCGGTCAACCGCGCCACCTATGTGCTGGAGACCTACGCCCGCACTCCGTCTACCGCCAGCGCCCTCAGCATCATGACCGAGGCTTACGTCAACATGGGTATGCCGCAACTGGCGGCGGACAGCCTGCGGGTGCTGGAGCGCAACTATCCGCAATCCCCGGACTTGCCGAAGCTGAACGCGCTGGTCAAGGGCGCGGGCTGAGCAGCCGCTGACCTCAAGGAGACCGCGCCATGTGGGATTTTTTACGACGGTTCGCCACCGCCAATCCATCCGCAAATACCAGCCGGATATGCCCATCGAAGCAAACCAAGCTGCGCCATTCTGGAAATGGCCTGCGCCGCGCCGTCAGCCGGCGATTTGCAGTCCTACCGGATCATTGTGGTGCGCGACCTGGCGGATCGGCGAGGCGCTGGTTCATGCCGCCCATCAGCAAACTTTCATGCCGGCGCCGGTCTGCCTGGTGTTCTGCGCCGATCCGGCCCGTTCGGAAACCGCTTTCGGCGAGCGCGGCGCCACGCTGTACGCCTTGCAGGACGCCACCATCGCCGCCGCCTATGCGCAACTGGCTATCGTCGCCGCCGGCATGGGTTCGACCTGGGTCGGCTATTTTGAGGAAGACCGGGTTTGCGCGGCGTTGCAGCTTGAACCAGGGCTGGGCCGCTTGCGCTGCTTAGCCTGGGCTATCCAGCTGAGTTGCAGGAGCCAGTTCCGCCGGCGGCTGGATCAAGTGGTGAAATGGCGGTGACGGTCTGACTGGCGCAAGGTCCGACGTGTCTGGTTTTCTGCCTTGACTTTTGATAGATTGTGAACAGCGATCCCTGTTTCCCCTGCCTTCCGGAAGCGCCCGCCCGTGAAAAACTACCTGGTCATTTCCGCCCTGGGCGAAGATCGTCCGGTCTGGTCAATGAACTGTCCCGCGATCCTCGACTGCGACTGCAGCATCCTCGACAGCCACACGAGCCGTCCTGGGCGGCAGTTCGCCATCCTGCTGCTGGTGCAGGGCAACTGGAATACCCTGACCAAGCTGGAAATGCACTTCAAGCGCCTGGAGCAGGCGCTGGGCATGACCATCGTCGCCAAGCGCACCGCCCCGGCGGCGGGCGACCCTGCTCTATCCACAGTAGAGGTGGTTGCGGTCAACCAGCCGGGCATCGTCCATCATCTGGCCAGCTTCTTCGCCAGCCGCTCGATCAACATTGAGGACCTGGTGACCCTGCAGTTACAGCGCCCGCACCGGCACCCCGATGTTTTCGGTTAATCTGGCGATTGGCATTCCCTCCAGCATGCACATCGCCATGTTGCGCGAGGAGTTTCTGGATTTCTGCGATGAGCTGAATCTGGATGCGGTGCTGGAACCGATCAAGGGATAGGCCGGGATGAGCGTGAGTGTCGGACAACCGGTTCCTGATTTCAGCGTCGCCGCGACCGGCGATCAAACCGTGCAGCTTTCCAATCTGGCGGGGCGGTGGGCAGTGCTGTACTTTCACCCCGGGACAATACCCCGGCTGCGCTGGAAGGCCAGCAGTTCGGCGAGTTGCACGCGCAGTTTTTGGCCTTGAACACAGTGGTGTTTGGCGTTTCCCGCGACAGTCTGCCCCGCCATGACCGTTTCCGCGCCCAGCATGATTTTCCATTTCACCTGATCGCCGATCCTGATGAAAGTCTGTGCCAGCTATTTGAAGTCATCAAGCTGAAAAGCATTACGGCAAGCAAGCGCTGGGCGTCGAACGCAACACCTTTCTGATTGACGCTGTGGAGTCTTGCGGCGGAGTGGCGCAAAGTCAAGATCGATGGTCACGCTGCCGAGGTGCTGGCGGCCATCGCCAGCCTTGCGGAACTCCGCTTGACGTTCGGCGGCTGCCGTCAGTCATCGCCCTGCGGTTGATGCGGCGGACTCACGATCGCATGGCCCTCGCCGAAACCCCGCTATCGCTAAAGTCGGCGGCCAACCGTTCACCCGGATTCCGCCCGATCTGTATATCCCGCCGGATGCGCTGGAAGTGTTTCTGGAAGCCTTCGAGGGGCCGCTGGATTTGCTGCTGTATCTGATTCAACGCCAGAATCTCAATATCCTCGATATTCCTATTGCGATTACCCGGCAACACGTGGACTATCTGGCGCTCATGCAGGAACTGCGGCTGGAGCTAGCGGCGGGTATCTGGTGATGGCGGCCTGGCTGGCCGGATCAAATCCCGATTGTTATTGCCGCGTCCGGCGTCCGCCGCCGCCGAAGAACTCGATCCCCGCGCCGAACTGGTGCGCCGGCTCCAGGAATACGAGCGGTTCCAGCAGGCGGCGCGGGCGCTGGACGCCTTGCCCCGCTGGGACTGACTGTTTCCCGGCCAGCGCGGAACCGGTTCAGCATGACCGGACGCGGACTCCGCCGCCGGTCAGTCTGGGCTGATCTGCTGGAGGCCCTGCGCGAAGTGATGACCCGGGCTGAACTGTTTATCCGCCACCGATCCATCGTGAACTGCTGTCGGTGCGCGAGCGGACAGAGCCAGGTGCTGGAGCAACTGGACACGCTGCGTTTTACTGCGTTTACCGCGCTGTTTCGCCCGGAAGAAGGGCGGATGGGGATCGTGGTCACTTTTATGGCGGTGCTGGAGCTGCTGCGCGAGGCGCTGCTGGAACTGGTGCAGACCGAACCGTTCGCGCCGATTCACGTTCGCCGCCGGGGTTGATGCATGGCGCCGCCGGAGCTGAAGATCATCCTCGAAGCGCTGTTGCTGGCCGCCGGCGAACCGCTGAGTCTGGAGCGGCTGCTGGATGCGTTCCCGGAAACCGAGCGACCGGAGCGGGAGGATTTACGCGCCGCGCTGGTGAAACTGGCGGCCAGTTACGCCGGGCGGGGGATGGAGCTGGTCGAAGTCGCCAGCGGCTTTCGTCTGCAAGTACCCAAAACTTTTGCGCCGTGGGTGTCCCGGCTGTCGGAAGAACGGGCCGCCCATTATTCTCCCCTGCTGGAAACCCTGGCGCTGATTGCGCATTATCGCCAACCGATCACAGGGCGAAATCGAGGAAGTGCGGGGTCAGCGTCAGCAGCAACATCGCGAAAACCTTGCAGGATCGGGACTGGATCAAGATCATCGGCCATCGTGAAGTCCACGGCCGGCCGGCGCTCACGCCACGACCGGGTGTTCCTCGATTATTTCAACCTCAGAACCTGGGTGATTTGCCGCCGCTGGCCGCACCGCTGATCTGGCGGCGATTGGCGCCGCATTAGAAGGTCACGCCGACCTGCCCGTCGCTTCTTCCGCTGACTCTTTACCGCAAACGGAATTTCCCGATGTCTGAACGCCTGCAAAATTCCTGGCCAGCGCTGGCTTTGGCTCCCGCCGCCAGATTGAAGACTGGATTCGGCAACGCCGGATCGTCGTCAACGGTCAACCGGCGCAACTTGGCCTGTCAGCCAGTAACGCCGATCACATCGAGATCGACGGGAAGCCGGTGCGGATCGCTCACCGACAACCCCGGCGGGTGCTGGCCTACTACAAGCCGGTGGAAATGACCTCCGCCGCGATCCTGAGGGTCGGCCCACCGTGTTTGATCGTCTGCCGCCGGTGCACGGCGGGCGCTGGATCGCGGTTGGCCGACCCGATCTCAATACCCAAGGGTTGCTGTTGTTGACCAATGACGGCGAAATCGCCAACCGCCTGATGCACCGTCCTCCGGGATTGACCGTGAATATGCGGTCCGGGTAGTGGGGAGGTGACGCCGGAGCAGTTGCAAGGTTGCTGGAAGGGGTGCTGCTGGACGACGGGGTGGCGCGGTTCGACGAGATGCGCGAGGCCGGCGGCGAGGGCGTCAATCACTGGTATCCGTCATTCTGCGCGAAGGTCGCCACCGCGAGGTGCGCCGGTTGGGGAATCGCAAGGGATCACCGTCAGCCGGCTGATTCGGGTGCGCTATGGACCGGTGGTGTTGCGGCGGGGTTTGCATCCGGGCCGCTGGGATGAACTCGATGAGGCGGAAATGGCGGAATTGATGAAAAGCGGTGAATTGCGAACCCGCCCCGGAACCGGAGCGCGCCGCTTGCCGGTCGCGCCGGTCGGGCCAAATTCCCATCATCGCCCGGATTCTCCAAGCCAGGAACCGGGACCCTGGGTCGGCGCAGGCCGCCGTTCTGTACCGAAGCGGGCCAAGTCTGCGCGAGCCGGCGAGGGCGGCGACGGCAAAGCGCTCTACGAGTCGCGCCGCCCCAGCCGAAACCGGTCCGTTGAATCCGGGTGCGGATTAATCGTCTGGGCGTGAGAGAACCGTCCGCTCAGTAAGGCCGGACGCCGAACAGGTAGGATGCAGCAGCAGCAAGAGGATAAAACCACCCAAACCCCAGGCGATTGGCCGGTGCAATTGGCCCAGGCCCAGGTCTGGCGACCACTGAGCATCGCCGCGAACGGCGCATAGAGGTCACGGCGACGAAGCGCTGCCAACGTTCGCCCTGAGTCGCGGCCATGCGGCGGTCGAGGTGCAGCGAGCCAAAGCAGCGCGGTCAGCAGGAACCCGCCAAAAAACAGCAGGAAGCCAGGTCGCCAGTTGGCGATAATAGGGATCGCCGCCCACAGCGTCGCGCCCCACATCACCGGATGACGGGTAATGCGCAATGCGCCGTTGACTGCGTCCGGCCGGCTGGGCGACTGTCTTCCATACCCAGCGCCGACGGATTCTTGGTCAGGACGCCACCCACGATCAGGATGAAGGCCGGCATCGCCAACAGGGGCAGATGCCGCAGTCCCGGTCCCGGAATCCACAGATAGACGTAGTGGGAAGCGTAGATGTAGCCGGTGATCATCGCGCCCAAGGTCAGCACGGTTGCCAGTAAAAACAGGCCCTGAAAGCCTTTTTCACCAATCTGTCCGGCAATCCGGTCATGCACTGGTGGATGGGCAAGGCCCAAATGGCTTACAAAAAAGGCGGCGCTGACAGACCGGTCGCCCACATTGCAGTGTCCATCGATTGGTTCCCCGAAGTTCAGAAATCCCGCCGCCCGGCGAAAGCGTGCGCCAGAGTGCCGCCGTCCACATATTCCAGTTCTCCGCCCAGCGGGACGCCGTGGGCGATGCGGGTGGCGCGGACGCCTGTTCACGGGCCAGTTCGGCGATGTAATACGCGGTGGCTTCACCTTCAACGGTCGGGTTGGTGGCGAGAATGATCTCGTGGATTTTGCCCCTCGGCCAGTCGCGCTTCCAGCCTCTCCAGCCCAGTTCCGCCGGCCCGATCCCGTCCAGCGGCGACAAATGGCCCATCAGCACGAAATACACGCCCTGAAAGCCGGTTCGCTTGTTACCGCCAGCACATCGGCAGGCGTTTCCATCACACAAAGCAATGATGGGTCGCGGTGCGGGTTGGCGCAAATGGAGCATAGATCGGTTTCACTCAGATCGCGGCAATGCAGGCAATGTCCAATGCCGATGAGCGCCGCTTGCGGAGGCCGAAACCAGGCGTTCTCCACCGTCGCGGTCCCGCTCCAGCAGATGCAGCGCCATCCGTTGCGCGGATTTTGGTCCCACGCCCGGCAGGCAACGCAAGGCGGTCATCAACTGGTTCAGCAATGGCGACCCGGCCAGGAAACCGGTCAGAACGGCAGTTTGAGGTCGCCAACAGGGCGGGCGGCAGGCCCATGCCGGCGGTCCAGACCGCCCATCTTGTCCTGCATGGTGCGCTCGGAACCCAACATCTACGCGATGTTCGACTTTTCAGGCGATCAGTCTCTCAAACTGGAGGTCTGAGCGGCCGAGTAGCCGGTTCACAAAAATACCCAAGGTGTGAGCCAACACTTTGCGTGCAATCCGGTTCGTCAAGTGCCACCGATCCCGTGCCCGGATTTTTTCAAAATGAAACCGCTCCGTGAGTTGGCTAATCACGGTTTCGACGCGACGGCGAGTGGTCATCAGGCGCTGGACAACACCAAGAGGGCGAGAATCGGTCATGTTGGCCCGCAATGGGGTTTGCAGGTCAATCCCGGTGGCAGCAAGTTCGGCCTTGAGGAAGGCACTGATATAGCCTTTATCGCCAATGACCAAACCCTGAACCCCATCGGTCAAATCCCACAGCGCCTCGCGTTCATCACCGGAAGCTGGGGTCACCGTCCAAGCGGTAATCACGCCATCCATCGTGACCATCAGATGTCCATGAAACCCATAATAAAACTGCTTTTTCGCGGCGCAATAACCATAGTCTGCTTCTCCGGCAAACACCCGGCAGCGTGAGGCGCGGGTCAGGACGCAGAGCGGCAGAGGACAGCCATCCACGAGATGAATGGAAGCCGCCACCGCTCCCAGGTCGAGGACCAACTGTTGATGCAGTTGCTGTTTAATCGCCCAGAGATTGGCGGCCTGCTGGGCAAACGTGGTGCGCGATCCCAGTTGAGGAAACCATAACGGCCAATGCTGGCGAAAATACTGCCAAATATGCTGATCCGTATCCAGGCCCAAGAACTCGCCTACGACTTCCATCGTCAGGACTTCACCGTCAGTCAACTTGGGGGTAAAACCCCGCTGGCGTAAGCGGTTATCCTCGATCAGGGGATTCAGGTGTTCTTCTATCCAGCAAAATAGCGTGATGATAAAGTCTTCGAGCGGCATGGCGGCATTCCCGGAACGTTGCGATGGTTGGTTCCTCTCAGCGTATCTCATACCGCCATGCCGCGCCGCCAAACCCTCATCAATCATCGGAAAAGTCGAACATCGCGTAGCAAGCGACAAGCCGCGCGCTCTCCCTGTGGATTCTTCCTTTGACCTTGACGATGCGGCGCTCCTGGACAAGGCCCGGAACGCCAGGAATGGGGCGCTTTTCGGGCGTTATGGTCTGGCGACCTGTCAGGGTATGGCGGCGACCATTCAGCGGCGGATTTGGCGCTTCTCGAACCTTCGGCGTTCTGGACTGGAAGCGACGCGGCCCGCATGGATCGGCTGTTTCGACAATCCGGGTTGATGCGCGACAAGTGGGATACCGTTCACCATGCAACCGGCGAAACCTATGGTCAGGCCAGCATTATCAAGGCGGTTGCTTTTTGCCGGGAAACCTACCGCGCTGGCGGCAAGGTTCAGGCCGCACAAAACAGGCTTTCACAGAGGAAGAAAATGTTGATTCTCATGCGTGTAAACTAAATTCAATCCTACGGTTCCTACAGTTCCTACATTTCCGCTTGAGATTCAATTAGATATTCCTACAGGAATCGGCGGACTATCCTACAGTTCTACATTTTTCGCCTGCCCTCTTCGTTGGAGGACACAGACAGCAAGGGAAATCCTGGAGCTAATCGAATCCAAAGTCGCCAAAACCTTGGCGGAATGCCTGAAAGCCCGGTTTGCGTTTTGTCGCCATGCGGGCTGCTGGTATGCCTTTGCTGAGACTCATTGGCAGATCATGAATGCCCCGGTCATTGATGAAGTGGTGACCCGGCTGCTCTATGAAGGCGCTCCCAGCGGGTTCAAGGCCCGGACCCCCAGGCAATTCTGAGTCTGCTGACCAAAGGCTTGTTGCCGCTCCCAGATATGGCGACAGCCGATTGCCGACGCATCCCGTTCAATAATGGTTTGCTTGACCCCATCACCCGCACCTTGACCCCGATCACGCCCGACAATGCGCTGACTTGGAGCTTGCCGTATGCCTACGATCCCGCCGCCGATTGCCCAACCATCAAGGCATGGTTACGCCAAGCCGTTAGCGGGGAAGACAGCGAAGATTCCGATAACCCGGACGATTTGGTTGAATTTATCCGGGCTTGGTTTGCCGCCTGCTCACCGGACGCGCTGATCTCCGTGTTCCTGCACCAGCCATTCCCTGGCAAAACCGGCAAAGGAACGCCGATCCGCCTAGCCGAGGCGTTGATTGATCTCGCAACGCGACCGTAACCAACTTGCGGAACTTGGAAACCAATCGTTTTGAGACTGCCGCGCTTTACCGCAAGCGGCTGGTGGCTATCACGGATTCCGGCAAATACGGCGGCAGCTTGATGTTTTCAAGCGCTAACCGGTCAGACCCGTTGCGCCCCGGAACGCAAAGCACCAGCAGCAGGCGCAACTTTTATCTTTGATGGAACGGTCTGATTGCCAGCAACGAACCGTTGCAGTTCAACGATTACACCGGCGCTGTCGAACGGCGCCGCCTGACTGTTGAGTTTTCCCGCCGGGTTACTGATGAGGAACGCGGCGCTTGGGATGTTCAAGGCGGCGAAACCGCCGTACTGCATCGGAGATTCCTGGCTTGGTCAACTGGGTCTTGGCAGTAAGCCGGGATGAAGTGACCCACCGGATCAGGAGTCGCCCACAACAGGTTTCACGGGCGAATCAAGCGGCGATGCAGCACAGCAACCCCGCTGCCGATTGGCTGATTCAACAGGTTGTCCCTGATCCTGTTCGCAGTTTGATGATTGGCGGTTGCGTTGAAGTCACCCTCACCACCGCACAGGTTCAGGTGAAAGCGAGTCGCGCAAGATTTTGAGCAGGCCGATAACCACGCCTATCCCAACTATCGGGCTTGGTGTCCCGGTTTAGTCGCACACCGGTTTCAACCCGCCGCTTTCTGGTTTGGTTATCGACCTTGCCAGAACATTAGCGAATGATGTTCGCAAAGATAGGAATGAAATAGGTATGCTTATCAAAGGATTGAGACTGCGATTGAGCAGCGACGGCAATCAAGCATTTTGGGGCGGGAATGTGGAAACTTCGGATGGCTGTAGGATGGCTGTAGGATCACCTAGTGAAAATTCACTAGAAAAACAAAGGTGAATGTAGGAACTGTAGGAACTGTAGGAAAACACCCAACAAATTATTCCCTATACACGCAAGAGAACGCATCACCGCTCGCTCTTCGCATTGTCGGAACCCTTCAAGCGGCTGGCCCCGGTGGCATGACCCCGACGATCTGACCGGACGGTTGACTTGGTAAGACCGGCCCGGCGCTGGTGAATGCCTGCATCAATCACCCTGCTGTTGTCTGGTCGGATTGGAAAGGTGAACGGGAAGCTGGTTGCCAACCCGAAGCGCGGCATTGATGTTCAGGCCACCTCAAGCGCCTTGCCAGCGGGTATGTCGCACCGGCCCAGGCGGAACAAAATTTTCATAACCCCATACAAACACATAGCCATAATCCATCCGATTATGTTGATGGTAGCTTTCATCAATGAATCTTGAACTGCTGACTCGAATTGATGTTGCTGAAAAGACTGGCTCTTACCCGACAACTTGGCTGCTGATATTCGCCGGGCGCTACTGGTTAATATGCCCCACAGTGATCGGCTTCTTTGGAGAAACGATTTATATCGCCAGGCGCTGACCTGATACCCGGATCGCCCTGGCAACGTGCGGGCTATCTGGCGAAAATCATAAAACACTGGACCGGACGCCATTCCAGTGATCCGATTCGCCAGTATCTTTCGAGATGAAAGCGCTAGGCGTTCGGCTCCTGGTTTCCCCAAAGAAAAATTATGAAGTACTGACCAAAAACTGATCCCTTGGTCAGTGACCCCCCCACAAAATGGGGTCATGAACACCATCCCGATCTACGACGACATTACCCCGGCGACGACCCTACAGGTTCGCACTGCCCTCGCCCGCAATCCGACCGCGCCTGTAACCGTGCGGATTAACAGTCCAGGCGGGTCCCCAATTGAAGCCACCACGATTCACAATCTTCGCAAGCGCATCGTGGAGCCGTGCGGATTGTTGTCGAGGGCTTTGCCGCCAGCGCCGCGATCCTGCCTTGTTGCGCTGGCTACCGCACTTGCACCCAGCAACGCCATTTTCATGATTCATGGCGGATGGACTCAGCAACGGCGGCACCGCCCGCCGCTTGCGGAATCCGCCGATGCTGTTGAGAAAATTTCTGACGGCATGGCGCGGATCATCGCCGCCAAAACACACCGCCCGCTAACCGAGATGCGCCGCTTACTGAGCGATGGTGATGACCATTGGCTGACTGCGGATGAAGCGCTGGCCCCGGGCTTGATTAACGAAGTCACTCCCGAACTGGCCATTGCGGCCCGGCTCGGCTCCCCACAACTCCCTGAGCGATTCCACAACATGACCGACCTGAACTTTGCGCCGACGCCACCACCACTGAGCGCCAGCGCATCGTTGCCATTACCCAGCTCTTTCAAACTGCCCGCCCCGGCCGCTATCCTGCCCCCCGAGCTTGCAGCCCTGGAAAACGAACCGATTGATTCCGGCGCTTCATCCACGAGGCCCGCGAGCGGATAGCAAAATGGGCGCCGCGGGTGAACCGCTCGGGACCGGACAAGGGTTCGTGGGCGGTTATGCCGCGCAAACGCCCGTAAGCCTGCCGGACGGTCCGTTAACCCGTGACTTTTACGCCGTCAACGCCCGTTTGTGGGGAATCCGGTTCCCCTATGGTGGTCATGGCTATCGGGGCTTTATTGACGCCACAGCGGACAGCCTCGCGCAACGCATGGGCGCCCGGCTGAGGATGTCCATCCCGACGCCCGTGATTTTCAAGGCGTCAGCCTTGGCCAGCCTCGCCGTGCTGGCGCTACAGGCCAGTGGCTGCAACCAGTCGGCTTAACCGGCGCTTCGCTGTTCCAAGCGGCCAACACATCCAGCGACTTCCCGATCCTGTTGCAGGAAGCCGGAAACCGGACCTTGGTCAGTCGCTATGAGCAACTGGTTCACCACTGGACCTGTGGAAATCGGCGATGCGCCCAATTTCAAACCCAGAAAGCGGTCAATATCAGTGCATTCGGGTTTGGAACTCAAACAGGAAGCCGGCGAAATCCAGTATGGTTCTATGCAGGAAGGCGCGGAATCCTATCAGGTGGCGACCTATGCCAAGGGCTTTCTCATTCAGCCGTGAAGCCCAGATCACGACGATCTGGACGCCATTGGCGCGATGCTGCGCACTGCCGCGAATGCCGCCGCCCGCCTGGAACGGGATTTAGTGTTTCGGGTATTGACCGCCAACAGATTGATGAGCGACGGCAAGGCGCTGTTTTCACGCCGATCATGGCAACCTGATACCAGCGCTGCCGGGATTAACGTGGGTTTGGGTAAAGCCCGCGCCTTGATGCGCAAACAGATGGATTCCAGCGGAGGATTCATTCTGTCCACCCCGCGCTTTGTGGTGTGCCCTGTGGCGCTGGAAAGCGATGCAGAAGGGCTTGTCGCGTCCCTGAGTTATCACCCTGACTTGGCGGATATCATGCAAACCCCGCCTTGGGTCAAGAGTCTGCGCATCGTTGCTGATCCGCGCCTGGACGTGAATGACGCCGCCGACTGGTTTCGTTGTCCGAACCCGTGACCGCGCCCGTTATCCGTCTGGCGTTCCTCAACGGTCAACAGGCCCGGTGATTGAACAGGAAGCCGACTTT
>JADKCI010000008.1 GCA_016714645.1 Chromatiaceae bacterium
AATGCGCAAAATCCTGGACGAGCGCCCGTTTATCCAAGATATTAAAAACATGTGGCAACAGGTTAAAGCTGGCGAAATTCTTCCCGAAAATCCTTGGGAGGATTAACTTATTGGACGGGCTTTAACAAGCTATCCACTACAAGTTGGTGTTTCTGATCTATTCCCAATAGCACCAGCCGTACTTTGCCGACCAGCTGCTGTTCCGCTATTCCGCCAAAACTGCGGCTGTCAAGGCTAACACGGCGGTTGTCCCCTAACATATAGAACAAGTCATGGTGTTGCAGCTCGCCATCCGGCCAGTTTGATAGTCGCTTCACCAGCCACTGACCTTCACCATCGTGTTGGAAAACCACCACGTCATTCAGCTGCGGAGCCACGTCTCGATAGACCCAGGTATCCAACAAGATAAAATGGCCAGGTTTTAACGTAGGGTACATTGACATACTTGGCACGAAGTAAATATGAATGCCCAACCAGTGATGTTTGTAGATAAAACCGCACGAGAAAATTACCAGACTAACCAACATAAAGCCCGCCGTGTAAGTGACTTGTGCAAAACGTCGTTTAGCGAGAGATAGTGGGCTGGTGAAGCACAGTCCGAGACTGAGAAGGTAGAGGATCGCTGTCATCCCCAGAAAAAGCCGGATACCCAAGGGTTCGAAAACCTCACGTGACCCACACAGGAAGGCCGGTAGCTGCGAGCAAACAGATCTGCACGGCGCAGGCCAGTTGCCATCGGCCGATCAACATGAGTCCGGCGCCTGGCACCAGGGTAGAGAGTAGGACAGCAGAGGAGCGAGTGAGTAGATTCATTTTAGGGTCGGCTAGCGGTCTGTCTACGAGTTTAGCGGTAACGGTGCCATTAATCGAAAATGGTTTTTGGCTTTGCGTGCCAGCCTCCGAGCGTTCGCCCGTGATCGTGACGGTTAACGGGGAAGCCGTTTCAGAGGAGGATGTCGCGCGCATGATCACGCGCACGTTTGCGCAATCCGAACAGATCCTGCTGAATGATATGGTCAAACAGAAAGTGGTGCAGAGCCTGTTCGCCGGCCGGGCCATGAAGCAGACACACCAGTGCGTTTTAAAATGTCACCCGCAAAGGTGAAAGTGGACTATCCGGCGTCGGGGTCAATTCCAGCTTTTTTAAGCAGCGCCCGTAGTCGCTCCTGCTCAAGGAGAGCCATCTCTTTGGCTTTGCGCTCTTCTTCCTTGGCTATGCGCTCTTCTCCCTGTTTCCTCACAGCTTCCGCATGTTTCGCCAAGGCCTCTTCAAGCAAAGCCTGCTGGGTTTTTTCTTCCCGAATCGCATTTTCCCGTGCCTGATAGAGGTGGTAGGCTTGTTCTTTTTCAGAGAATCGTTGTAGTGTGGCCATGGCTTGTCTCAGTTCCGGTGTATTCAATTGGGCAGGCAGTTCCGACCAGTTTTTGGCTTCCCTGAAAAAAAGCATCCATCGATCTTCCATGCTTGCGATGGTGGCTGTCTGACATTTGTCCAATTCTCAGATATGCAGGCTGCAATGGTCATTTAAAATTTTCTGCTGTGCCAGATCCGCCATTTGAAAATGGTGATGGGCTACGGTAGTTGACGGGAACAGGTTGTCGGCCAATAGCCAGATGGAAATGACCGGATGCAGATCAGTATACTGCTCACCGTCCTGTAATTGCGCCGCATAGATATCACTCCAGGTATAAAGCATCCTGGCAGGCAGATGCGGGAATATCGCCATCTGGATTTCAATCTGGAAGAGTCTTTGTTGATCGTCTTGCGCTTTGATATCAACAATCGAGAGTTTATCCCCGATAAATTCCTTTTCGTTGTAGGGATTGAGGATATCCACCACCGTTATCGGGGAGTCGGGTTTAATCACGCTGTTGAGAAAACTGATCAGTAGGGGTTTATTGTTTTCAGCACCGAGAATGGCCTTGACAATCGATCTGGGGGTTGATGCGGTGTTTCAATGACGCGGCCTCTTCAGCTGTCTTCCTTCTCCTAAATTATACTATCTCCAACTCAAATTTTCGTGCACACATAAACCGTGAATAAGATATCCACTATCGCTAACGTATTCTAATTGAAACACATCATCGCTTTGAAAATTATAAGGCGAATCCCAAGTGTATTCGGGATTAGTATGGCCCCATAGATCAGGTAATTCAGCATTTTTGGCCACTGAACGAATTAAAAGTGTATCTCTCCCCAAACAGATATTGGCGGGGAATGATGCAGCTGTCACGGCCAAAAACTGACCATCTGGTGACCAGGCGATACCCCCAGTAATAACTGTAATGTCTGATTTCGTAATTTGTACAAGACCAGTGCCGTCTAGATTCATGACATACAATTGGCGATCGTCATACAAAGTGAATGCAACCTTCGTATTGTCCGGACTAACCGTCATATAGAGAGGCGTCGTAATACTATCAGAGCTCCGCATGAAGCTCTTCAGCAATCGTGGCTGACTTCCCAAAACATCATCCAGGATATAAAGGCCCCGTTTGGAAAAACTAATGAGCAACCTCCCATCCTGAGTCCATGCCCAACTGCTATGAATCCAGTTGTTTTCTTCGTCATCCTCAATATCGCGCAGTATCGTACCGCTTCGATCATAGATCCTCAGCTCTCTTGCCCGACCGTATGGAATGTTGTAGAAACCATACGGTTCCACTCCAGCCGCTATGAATTGCTTATCGGGAGATTGCTGAGCTAAACCAGTCGCATAAGACTCTATTGAGAAACTGCTAATCACCTTTTCATGGTTATCCATAATAACAATTTTTTCAAAAAAAACCTGGTCTGTTCGGATATTCAGCGTGTGTTCCGTACCATCATTCGATGTAGATAAAGCCAATAGAGGAGGGCGTCCGACCCCCATATTTTTTATGACGGGATTGGTCAGGTCTATGCTTTCAAAACCACTAGTCCCGAAGTAATACAAGGTCCCTTGTAAACCCATATTGGGCAAGTCCCCATTAATTTCACCGGTACCCGGAGCTGCTCCGCCGGAACCGCCCCCTCCACAAGCCGCACTCGAAGCAATTACTGTTACCGCAATTAAACGCCAGACCCACTTACCTGTATACATCTTTAATTCCTTTTACCATCTGCGATGTTTGCATGAAGGCAAATGCCCATCAGGGAACAAAAGCCAAATTCTTTTCATTCTAACTGGAGTTCAAAATGAATAACACTAGGGTTTACCCTAGGGCGTGTTGACGCTTGCTCTTAATATTGAAGTTCTCACAGTGAACCTCCGGCAAGCGGTAGAACTGTTAGCTGCACGTATCGTTCGTCTTCCCCAACAGCGGCGGATTTCCCCGAATTTCAGGCAGGACGGCTTCCACATTACCCTTTTCGAGGCTTGGTCAGCGCACACTACTCGTTACAGCCTGTCTGCTCGCTGTAACCCAATGGACCCTCAACACCAATGTCAGCAACTTAAGCAGCTAGTCAGGAAGTCTGTCCTAACGCAATTATGTATTGGCAATGATGGGTGACGGATTTCAGCCATTCAAGCCAGCAATGACGCAAGACTGCCTTCGGTTTTTTGCACTGTACAGAAATTTTCAGGCGACCTCACCGGATTACAGGCGAGTGCGAGCCGACCACCCGATGGAGTCTGTTTGCGGATAATGGGTTGCCGATCTGTTGGTGCGTTACATCGTGCGCTTGTAACCTTCACAGCCGCGCGTACCCGGACGGCGATGCTTGCGCGGAAACGAACGTCCCGGGCGGATCGCCACGGTGCTGCGTGCCAGTTTCTGCAGCAAGGTGCATAGCGAATCCTGCAGCGGGTTGATCAGCAGGACTACCAGGGTGTTCTTCAGACGTGACAGGGCCTGGGTGTAGTTGACCTTCCACGGGTGCTTGCTGCCGGCGTGCCGTTGATCCACGGTGGCCTGGGCGCTGGCGCAGAAGAGGGAGGCCAGGTTATTCAGCAGTACCTGTGAATAAAAATCCTGCTGTACTGCCTGCGGCGTGCGCCCGCTGAAGTTCTGCAGTTCATGCGACTGTTTGAGTTGGCGATAGTCGGTTTCCACACCCCAGCGCAGGTGGTAAAGTGCCTTGAACAGGGTAGCCGGATAGCGCTCCCCGTCCAGCAGTGACGTGGCCAGCACTTCAATCTCGCCGCTGTCCAGAATGACCTTGATCAGACGCAGCGGCACCACGGCGTCCGGATCCACATGCCGTTGTAGAGCAGGTAGATGGAGCGGCCTTCGTGCACGCCCAGCACCGGTGAATCGGCGGTGCCGGTGAAGCCGCCGCAAGTCGCTCGGTTAACCACATCAGTTCAATATTACGGTTCGCCTCCCGCTCTAATCGACGTGAGGATTGAATGTGATTCAGGTAACCGTACAGATATAACTTAAGCAGCATGGCGGGATGATAATTAGGTCTGCCAGTATCCTTCGGCACGACACCGAGAAAGCCTAGCGCTTTCAGGTCGAGTTCATTAACAAATACATCAATAACTCTGACAGGGTTATCTGCACTGACGAAGTCATCTAGAACTTCTGGGAAAAATGTGGCTTGAGAACGACTATTACCTGGAATATGGTGGGACATGACAGTTCACAGTGTTGGATTTTAAACTGTTGATATTTTACCAAAATTCTCATGCCTGGAATATTATTTATCGGATTAATTGGTCAGATAAATCAGTTTTTCACGACAAAAAATAGACCATAGTTTTCACACAGTCTGGCGACAAACCGGTCATAAGCGTGGCCATCCCGATAGCGTTACCAAAGCACGCATAGCGGACATCCCGCCGATCTCGTTGTGGACGATACAAAGC
Source organism: Chromatiaceae bacterium (assembly GCA_016714645.1). Taxonomy (NCBI): domain Bacteria; kingdom Pseudomonadati; phylum Pseudomonadota; class Gammaproteobacteria; order Chromatiales; family Chromatiaceae; species Chromatiaceae bacterium. The sequence continues at coordinate 4,797 of JADKCI010000008.1, forward strand.
AATTCGCGGGCGGATCTTACCTGTCACAAGACAATTGACAGTCTTGGTGAATTCTTTCACCGGCATCTCTGTCTGAATTTTCGGGGATACCGACGCTAAGCCCTTTCTACCCTAGGACACTCCCATAACACCTGATCAATCTGTATACTGTTCATGCATACAGTATCAAGGATTGAATCATGTCGCTGGCCAGGATGGCCACACCTGCTTTGACGCCTTACGAGCGTCGACGGCCAGAGCAAACGTTGCTCTATCAACTCGTGGACACCCACTACCCAGTGTTTCGCGCCCAACTCGAAGCACAGGGGCAAACCTTGCCTGGCTATATCCAGCGGGAGTTTGAAGATTTCCTCACATGCGGTCGCCTGGAGCATGGGTTCTTGCGTGTTCGCTGCGAAGGCTGCAAGCATGAAAGGTTAGTGGCCTTCAGTTGCAAAAGGAGGGGATTCTGCCCCAGTTGCGGTGCCCGGCGCATGGCAGAAAGTGCAGCATTACTCGTCGAGGAGGTGTTGCCCGAAGAGCCTATGCGACAATGGGTGCTAAGTTTACCCTATCAGCTGCGCTTCTTGCTGGCCCAGCAGCCTGCCATAATGGGCAAGGTTCTGAAGATAGTCTATCGCACACTGGCAACCCACTTGATCAAGAAGGCCGGGTTCAAGAACCGCACTGCTCATACTGGTGCGGTTACCCTGATACAACGCTTTGGCTCAGCGTTGAACCTCAACATTCATTTCCACATACTGTTTCTGGATGGCGTTTACGCCGTGGATAAACATGGTGTCATGCGCTTTCACCGTGTCAAGGCGCCTACCATTGGTGAGCTCAATACATTGGTGCATCAACTCAGTCATCGCGTCGCTCGATTTCTGGAGAAAATGGGCTGGCTGCAACGAGATGCTGAAAACACCTATCTGCTGCTCGATTCGACCGAGGATGATGCCCTCAGCCAGTTGCAAGGACACTCTATTGCCTACCGGATTGCCATGGGCCCGCACCAAGGGCGTAAGGTTCTCACCTTGCAAAGCCTACCGCCGATGTCGGATATGCCCAGGGAATCAGACAGGGTGGCTAAACAAGCTGGCTTTTCCCTGCATGCCGGGGTGATGGCCGAACCCCACCAGCGTGACACTCTGGAACGACTGTGTCGCTACATATCCAGGCCGGCCGTTTCGGAAAAGCGGTTAGCGCTAACCTCCAACGGAAAAGTGCGCTACGAACTAAAAACACCGTATCGCGATGGCACGACACATGTATTTTTTGATCCTTTGGATTTCATTGCCCGACTTGCCGCATTGATCCCAAAACCACGTGTGAACCTGACGCGTTTTCACGGTGTATTCGCCCAACAGCAAATATCGCGCCCTGGTAACTCCCGGAAAGCGTGGTAAGGGCTGCAAATCCACCAGGAAGGAACCTCTGGAAGAGAAAACCGTTACCGAAAGGCGCGCGGCGATGACATGGATGCAGCGTCTGAAACGCGTATTCAATATAGATATTGAACAATGCGAACGTTGCGGCGGGCATGTCAAGGTGGTCTCAAGCATCGAAGACCCTACCGTAATCGAAAAGATACTGGCGCATTTAGCCTCGCAGGAGCCATCGCCGATAACCAACCCAGTCGAAGCCAGAGCGCCACCCTTCCAATTGGGTCAATTCAATAACTTCTGACACTCACTCATCCGCTCATGCTGATAACACGGCAGAGCATCGCATACCTCAGTGACTAAATCTTCCTTTGAGTCGATTGAAAAACGCTCAATTGCTACGGAAATCCAAGGCGAAGTAACGAGTATCCGGTCACTTCAGACAGGAAAACAGGGCACCTCTTCCTTTCTTGAATGGCATGCTGGCTTGAACAAGCTATTTAT
>JADKCI010000009.1 GCA_016714645.1 Chromatiaceae bacterium
CGGAACAAGGCCGCCACTTGCCAACCGTCCGTCTCCATCCGCGAGGATCTCCCCTTTGCTTCTCAACCAACTCCTGTTAATAGCCCTGCTGATCGCGGCCAGCGCCCTCTTTTCCCTGTCCGAGATCTCGCTGGCGGCCTCGCGCAAGATCAAGCTGCGCCTGCTGGCGGACGCGGGCCAGGAGAGCGCGAGGCTGGTGCTGGCGCTCCAGGAACATCCCGGCCATTTCTTTACCGCCATCCAGATCGGCCTCAACGCCATCGCCATCCTGGGCGGCATCGTCGGCGAGCAGACCCTGTCGCCCTATGTGGTCGCGGCCCTGCGACCCCTCTACGACGGCCCGTATCTCGATACCATCGGCTTTGTGATCGCCTTCATCTTCGTCACCTCCCTCTTCGTGCTGTTCGGCGGACCTGCTGCCCCGGCGCCTGGCCATGGTCCGGCCCGAGCCCGTGGCCATGGCGATCGTGCGGCCCATGCGCTTCTTTATCTGGCTCACATCGCCCCTGGTGTGGCTGTTCGATGGCCTGGCGAACTGCTTGTTGCGCTGGCTACAGCTCCCTACCAGCCGCGCCGAGGACTTTTCGGCGGCGGAGATCGTCGCCATGGCGGACGCCGGCGCCCAGGCGGGGGCGCTGTTGCGCCAGGAACAGCAGATGATCAGCAAGGTGTTCGAGCTCGATACCCGCATCGTGCCCTCGGCGATGACGGCGCGGGACAGCATCGTCTTCCTGACCCTGTCCGAGTCGGAGGAGAGCATCCGCGCCAAGATTGCCACCACCCCCCACGGCAAATTCCCCCTCTGCCGGGATACCATCGACAGCGTGGTGGGCTACGTCGCCTGGCGGGACATCCTGGCGCGCCTCATGGACGGCAAACCCCTGTCAATGCGCATCGAGCCCATGGTGCGCACCCTACTGGTATTGCCCGACTCCCTGACCCTGATCGAGGCCCTGGAGCATTTCCGTGACGCCAAGGAGGACTTTGCCCTCATCGTCAATGAATACGCCCTGATCGTCGGCCTGCTGACCCTCCAGGACGTGATGAGTACCGTGATGGGGGAACTCGCCAGCCCCTTCCTGGAAGAGATGATCGTGCGCCGCGACGACCAGTCCTGGCTGATCGACGGCGCCACGCCCATCGAGGACGTGATGGCGGCGCTGCTGATCCCCGAGTTCGAGGGTTTCGAGAACTACGAGACCATCGCCGGCTTCCTCATGTACAGCCTGCGTAAGGTGCCCCGCCGCACCGATGCCGTCATCTATGCCGGCTACAAGTTCGAGGTGGTGGACCTGGACAATTTCCGCATTGACCAGGTCCTGGTCACCCGCGATAGCCCCCGCCCCTTAGCGCCCGCACACCGCCAGTCCCGCCGCTCCTCAGCGGGAGGGCCGGGTGGGCGGGGGTGTCGACAGCAGGGATGCTGTCGCCAAGCCTACAGGGATGTATTCACGGCGCCCCCCGCACGCCGCCAGCCACCACCCGGCCCGGGCAACCGATAACCGATGCCTTTTGGCTATACTGATTCGTGCTCGGCCCCAGGCGGCCCTCACTCGACATGCGGAGATCGAAAAGATGACAAATTCTGTGTCATATCCCGGACGGGCCACCCCTGCCGGCGCCGGTGCCATCACCAGCCTGCTGGTCGCGCTGGCGCTGGGCGGCTGCGCCTCCTCGGCCGACTTTCCCACCGGCGCCATCGCCATCACCCTCAAGCCCGGCGACACCGGCACCTGTGTCACGGCCCTGCGAGGTCAGCTGGTCATGCCCCCGGCCAGGGCAGCTACGAAGTCACCGGTAATCAGATCCGGGTTGGCACCTACCGGCCGGTCAAACCGTCAATCTGGGCGGTTACTATGAATCCCAGAAATTCGTCATCGTCGGCGCCAAGGTACGCGCCCGCCTATGTCTATGTGCCGAATCAACGTTAGTTGTCGCGGTCGCCTGCCTCCCCGGCCCTCCCCCGCGGGGAGGGAGTCCGGCCGCGATCCGAAGGAAGTCTGGCCGGAAGCCCCCGCGCGGGGAAGGTGCTACCCCCCCGCTAGGATCGTCTAAGGCACGCGCCCCGCGCGACGGGATGGGGTGAGGCGGTCGCGGCCCCGGGCGATGGCCAGCCGCAGGGCGCGCGCCGCCGCCGCCGGGTCCGCGGCGGCCATGAGGGCGGAGACGACGGCGATGCCATCGGCGCCGGCCGCCATGACCGACCCCGCATTGCCCACGCTGAGGCCGCCGATGGCGATCAGGGGCAGGTGGGTGACGGCCCCGGATCGCCGCCAGTCCCGCCAGGCCGGTGGCCGTCGGGGTATCCCGCTTGGTCGGGGTGTCGAAGACGGGGCTCACGCCCAGATAATCCGCCCCCTCACCCGTGGCGCGCCGGGCCTCCTCCGGCGTGCTGACCGAGACGCCGATGATCAGCTCATCCCCCACCAGCCGCCGGGCCAGATCGCAGGGCAGATCGTCCTGGCCCAGATGGACCCCCCGCCGCGCCACAGGCCAAAGCCAGGTCGATGCGGTCATTGACGATGAGCGGCACCCCCAGCGGCTCCAGCAGAGCCTGCAACTCCAGCGCCAGCCGAAGGCTGTCGCGGATGCTGACATCCTTGTCGCGCAACTGGACGACGCTGACGCCACCCTGGACGGCGGCGCGGACGATCCCGGCCAGCCCCCGTCCCCGGGCGGCGGCGCGATCGGTCACCAGGTAGAGGCTATAGTCGATGGTCCGCGCCATGGGCTTATTCGACGACCAGGCGGGCGTCTTGTCTCACCCGCTCGGGGGTTACCGCGTCCAGGGCATCGATCAGGCGAGTGCGGAAGCTGCCGGGCCCCGGGTCCCCACCGCCGCCATCTCGCCGGCAATGCCATAGGCTGCCAGGGCGCCGATGCTGGCGAGCAAGGGGTCGGGCTGCACCGCGGCAAAGGCGCCGACCAGGGCTGAACAGACGCAGCCCGTGCCCGTCACCCGGCTCATCAGGGGGTGGCCGTTGGCCAGGCGCGCCCGGCGCTCGCCGTCGGTGATGAAGTCCTCGGGGCCCGTGACCACCACCAGAGCCTCGAAGGCTTGCGCGATGGCGATCGCCGCCTCCCGGGCCTCCTCGACGCCCCGAGTGGAATCGACACCCTGGTCGCCGCCGACCGCGGCCAGGGACAGGATCTCGGAGGCGTTGCCCCGGATGATGGTCGGCTTGACCTCCTCCAGGAGCAGCAGGCCGTCTCGGTGCGCAGCCGGGTGGCGCCGGCGCCCACCGGGTCCAGGACGATGGGCAGGCCCGCGCCCGGGCGGCGTGACCGGCGGCGAACATGGCATCGATCCAGGGCGCGACAGGGTGCCGATATTGAGGACCAGGGCCCCGGCCAGGCCTACCATCTCCCGCACCTCCTCGGCGGCGTGGGCCATGACGGGGGAGGCACCGATGGCCAGCAGGGCGTTGGCGGAAAAGTCCATGACGACGTAGTTGGTGATGTTGTGGACCAGGGGGCGCTGGCGCCGCAGATCCGCGAGCGCCTGGGCCGCGGCATCGATGGGGTTGTTGCTGATGTCCATGAATCGTGACTCTTTTGCTGAGGGCGGGTGGGTTAAATTCTTGCAGTGGCATTTGGGCATTTAGCCGGGGGCTAGGCCTGTGGACCCCTTTCTCAACCCTCCCCGCGAGGGGAGGAGCAGGAAGGCAGCGGCGGGCTACCGAACTCAACCCAGCCCATGCGGCCGGAGGCCAAAGCTTAAGCCAGGGCCACCAGCCGAGGGGGGCCGAACGCTCCCGAGGGCCACACACCGAGGTCTGAAGGCTTACCCCAGAGCCGTCAGCCGGGGCGTCAGTTCCGCGGCGGGGACCGGGCGGCCAAACCAGTAGCCTTGGGCCTGGTCGCAGCCCTCGGCCAGGAGAAAATCGCGCTGGGCCTCGGTTTCGACGCCCTCGGCCAGGATGGTGAAGCGCATCTTGGCGCCCAGGGCAATGATGGAGCGGGCAATGGCCGCGTCGTTATCATCCCCCGGCAGCCGCTCACGAAGCTCTGATCGATCTTCAGCTTATCCGCGGGCAGGCGCTGGAGACGGGCCAGGAGGAATAGCCGGGTGCCGAAGTCATCGATGCTGATCATGACGCCCCGCTCGCGCAGCCGATTGAGCGCACCGCGCCGACCTCGCCATGCTGCTGCATCATCACCGTCTGGCGATCTCCAGCCCAGGCAGGCCGCCGGCAGGCCGGCGTCCGCCAGGGGCCTCACGGACCCGCGCCAGCAGATCGCCGCGCTGGTTGCAGCCCGGAGACATTGACCGCCACCCGGCCCACGGCCAGGCCGGCGTCGAGCCAGGCGCGCCTTGCCGGCAGGCCTCCCGCAGCACCCAGGTGCCCAACTCGCCGATCAGGCCGGTATCCTCGGCCACGGGGATGAAGCGCGCGGGCGGAATCAGGCCCTCCTCGGGATGAGGCCAGCGGGCCAGGGCCTCGACGCCGATCAGGCCGCCGGTGCGCAGGTCGATCTGCGGCTGGTAGTAAAGCCGCAACTGGTCCAGCTCCAGGGCCTTGCGCAGTTGTCCCTCCAGCACGATGCGCTCGAGCGCGGCGGTGGTCATGTCCTCGGAATAGAACTGGTAGTTGTCGCGGCCCCGGTCCTTGGCGCGGTACATGGCGGCATCGGCGTTTTGCAGCAGGGTCTCGACCGCTTGGCCATCGCGGGGATAGATGCTGATGCCCATGCTGGCGGACACATGAAGCTCGTGGGCGCCCAGCCGCAGCGGCGCGGCGAGGGCCTTGATGAGGCGGTGGGCCTGGAGGGCGCTCCTCCCAGGAGGGCAGGTGCTCCGCCAGCACCACGAACTCATCGCCGCCGAGCCGGGCGAGGGTGTCATCCTCGCGCACGACGGTCTGAAAACGCGCGGCGATGGCCTTCAGCAGGCCGTCCCCCAGGTCATGGCCCAGGCTGTCGTTGACCGCTTGAAGCGATCCAGGTCGATGAAGATCACCGCCAGGACCTTGGCCTCCCGCTCGGCGGCTTGCAGGGCATGCTCCAGCCGGGCGCTCAGCAGCAGGCGGTTCGCCAGGCCGGTCAGGGGTCGTGATGGGCCAGGTGCTCGAGCTGGACCTGGTAGTTTTCAGGGGGTGATGTCGGTAAAGACGCCGACACACTGGGTCAGATCGCCGCTCGCGTCCCGCACCGGGCTGAGGGTCAGCCAGACGGGATAGCCGTCATCGGGCCGGGGGAGGTGGTCCCGGCGGCGATTCCAGACCTCGCCGCGCCAACCGCCGGTCTCGGCCATGGCCCGCCAGATGGCGCGATAGAAGGCCGGCTCCTGGCGGTCGCTGCCGAGCTTGTCGAAGGGCTGGCCAATGACCTCCCCCTCCGGATAACCGGTGATGTCGGTGAAGGTGCGATTGATCGCCAGGATATGGCCCGTGGCGTCCGTGATCATGACCCCTTCCTGGGCGTTCGCGAACACCACGTCCCGGGCGCGCAAGTCGCGCAGCAGGCGACCGCGGTCACACTCATTCTTGAGCAGGGCGCCGAGTATCAGGGTCGCGAAGAATTGCAGCAGCCCCAAGGCGGGGCCCGCCTCCCGCAGTAACTGGAGGCCGAGGGCCGGCGGCGGGATCAGCACCAGGGATAGGGCTCCAGAATCGTCATGGCCAGGGCGCCCGCCAGCAGCAAAGCGATAGGACTGGGGCGGGAACCACCGGCCAGGGCCGGCTGGATCAAGGCCGCCAGGACCGCGAATTCGACGGCCAGCCCGATGAACCCGCCCAGGCCCGGCACCGCCCAGCGCCAGGCGATAGGCCATCATGGCCAGGGCCGTGGTCAGGCCCACGAGCCCGCCCCCGAAGAGGGTGGCGCAGGCCAGGATGGCTCCGCGCGGGTCGGCGATGACCCCCTCGGACAATTCAATCGGCGCGTAGAGGCTGCAGAGACCCGCCAGGGCAAAGAGCAGCCCTTGGCGGACTGATTGATGGTGGGCCGATGGGTGGTGGAAAAATAGCCGTCAATGAAGCTGTAGACCGCGAAGACCACCAGGATCTGTCCGGTCAGGGTGGCGACATTGAGGAGGAGATCGGGCACGGCAACCAGTCGCGGGCGGAGAATCGGCTTCATGAGGACCTGGGGCGAGTATCTCGCCTGACTCGGCGCCGGGTCAAGGAACTTACCGGGCTGAGAGGGCGCAAGGTGCTGGCACGCCTTTTGACCGCCAGGCTTGCCCGCGGTAGCGGCGTTTCAGTTAAGATGTGGTCATCGTCATCAAGGCCCCCAGCCCGGGCGCTGGGTTGTTTAGAGAGGAACCGCCATGTTTAAGAACCTGCACCTCTGGGCCAACATCATGCTGGGCATGGTGCTGGCCATCCTGATGGCGGTCGGTGCCCAAGGCTATGGCAGCCTGCTGAGCCTCAAGGAGGTCATGCGGACGGCCGAGCGGACCCGGTTGAGCGAGAGCATGGCGAGTCTTCAGGCGGCGATCGCCGCGGATACCCGCCAGGCGGAGGCCCTGAGTGCCCTGGTGGCCAATATTCCCGAGGTCCAGGAGCGCTTCGCCGGGGGGGACCGGGCCTGGCTCCAGCCAACCTGCTGCCGGCCTACCAGGTGCTGGCCAAGCAATATGGGGCCGTGCAATTCCAGTTTCTGACCCCGCCGGCCACCTCCTTCCTGCGGCTGCATCTTGCTCGACAAGTTTGGGGACGATCTGTCCACCATCCGCAAGACCGTCCTGGACACCAACCGCACCCTCAGCCCCAGCGGGGCTGGAGGGTCTCGGCGGCGGGCCTGGGTGCCCGGGGCATGGTGCCCATCTTCGCGGGGGACCAGCATCTCGGGGTGGTGGAATTCGGCATGTCCTTCGGCAAACCCTTCTTCGAGGCCTTCAAGGCCACCTTCGGGGTCGATGCCGGCCTGCACCTGGTGCGCGGCGATAAATTCGATACCTTCGTCAGCACGGTGGGGGAGGCGCCCCTGCTCGACCCCGCGCGCCTGCGCGCGGCCCTGGCGGGCGAACCCCAACTGGCGGAGATCGAGTACCAGGGTCGGACACTGTCGGGCTACGCGGCCCTGCTGCGGGACTACTCCGGCCTGCCGTTGGGCGTGGTCGAGTTGTCCACCGACCATTCCGATGCCGATGCCATCCTGACCGCCGCCTCCCGCCAGTCCTGGCTGATCGGCGGCCTGGCCCTCCTACTGAGCCTCCTGATCGCCCAACTCACGGCCCGCTCCCTGGGCCGGCGCATGCAGCTCCTGTCCGCCGGGGTGGAGCGGGTGGCCGCGGGGGACCTGAGCCGCGAGATCCCCAGCGCGGGCGGGACGAGGTCGCGGGGCTGGCGCGCGCGGCCGATGCCATGCGGCGGCATCTGCACCAACTGGTGGCGGAGGTGGAGGCCAACGCCAGCGCCGTCCATCGCTCCGCCCAGGAGATCGCCCGGGCGGTGGATGGTCAGGCCGCCCACTCGACCCAGATGTCCGCCTCGGTGGCGGAGATCACCTCCACCATGGAGGAACTCTCGGCCTCCTCGTCCCAGATCGCCGAGTATTCGGAATCGGTGGTGACGGTCGCCCGCCAGACCCTGGAGGACAGCCACACCGGGGCCGGGGCCATGCAACAGTTGGCGAGCCGCATGGCGGAAAACCGCGACGACAGCCAGAGTGCCCTGCGGGAGATCCTGGCACTGGGCACCAAGTCCAAGGAGATCTCCCGCATCATGGAGATCATCGACACGGTGGCGGACCAGACCAAGCTGATCGCCTTCAACGCCGCCCTGGAGGCCGCCTCCGCCGGGGAGGCCGGCAAACGCTTCGCGGTGGTGGCGGCGGAGATCCGGCGCCTGGCCGACTCGGTCACCGAGTCCACCGGGGAGATCGCCCGCAAGGTGGCGGAGATCCAGGAGTCCATCGGCCGCCTGGTGGTGACCTCCGAAAAGGGCACCGCGGGCATCGAGCAGGGCCTGACCGAGTCCACCCAGGTGGTGCATTTCCTCACCGCCCTGGTGGACGGGGCCGAGGAGACCACCAGCGCCGCCCAGCAGATCAGCCTCTCCAGCCAGCAGCAGCGCACCGCCAGCAATCAGGTAGTGGTGGCCCTGCGGGAGATCGTCACCGCCAGCGCCGACACCGCCGAATCCGTGCGGCGCATCGCCGCCATCACCCAGGACATGACCGGCCGTTCCGCCAGCCTCCAGGACCAGGTGGACCGCTTCCGGCTGACGGCCGACGACGCCGCCGGACCCGTCCCGGTGACGGCCCCCCGCATCGGTCCCATCCAGGTCCTGGTGGTGGATGACAGCCCCACCGCCCGGGACCTGATCAGCGCCCTCATCGCGGGGGACCCCGCCTGACGGTCGCGGCCAGGCCGAGGATGGGCGGGCTGCGGTCCGCCTGGCCCAGGCCCTGCGCCCGGACCTGGTGACCATGGATTGCGGATGCCGGAAATGGATGGCCTGCAGGCCATCGCGGAGATCATGGACCAGTGCCCCACCCGCATCCTGGTGGTCTCGGACGCGGCGGATGCCGCCAACGCCATGGCGGCCGTGGCCCGGGGCGCCCTGGACGCCACCTTCAAACCCACCCTGGACGACGGACCGGCCTTCACCGCCCGACTGCGGATGCTGGCCGGAGTGCCGGTGATCCGCCACCTGCGCAGCCTGGCGGAAGCCAGACCCGCCGCCCCGGTGATGACGCCCAGCGCCGGCGCGAGCGGGCAGCGGCGGCGCGGTGATCGCCATCGCCGTCTCCACCGGCGGGCCCCAGGCCCTGGCCCGGCTGCTGCCGGCGCTACCCGCCGGACTCCAGGCCCCGGTGCTCATCGCCCAGCACATCAGCGACGGCTTCGCCCAGGGCATGGCCCAGTGGCTCGATGGCCTCTGCCCCCTGACGGTGACGGTGGCCCGCGACGGCGAGGCCATGCGGCCGGGTCATATCTATCTCGCCGATCCCGCGTCCCACCTGACCCTGGCGCCGGGCGACCGGGTCCACTGACCCCCCGCGCGCCGGACGATCGCTACCGCCCGAGCTGCGACCGGCTGCTGAACTCGGTGGCAATGGCGGGCCCGCTGGCCATCGGGGTCATCCTCACCGGCATGGGCCGGGACGGCGCCCAGGGGATAGCCAGCATCGCCGCGGCCGGCGGGACCACCCTCGCCCAGGACGAAGCCTCCTCGGTGGTCTTCGGCATGAACCGGGAGGCGATTCTGGCCGGGGGCGTCCAGCGGGTGCTGCCCCTGGAAGCCATCGCCGGGGAACTGACGCGCCTGGCGGGCGGCGCGGGGAGCCCCCGGGTCAAGATGGCCGGGGCCGGGGCATGATCGTTCAGGCCACCAAGGCCCTGGTGAAGAGCCGTCTGGGCCTGAGCTTCGAGGGCCAGGGGGAGCAGCCCTTGCGGCGGGCCATCGAGCGCCGCCTGGCGGCGACCAGAGCGACCGGGGCCACCGCCAACCGGGACTATGTGGCGCGGCTGGCCCTGGACACGGAGGAACTGGACGCCCTGACCAGCCTCCTGACCATCAACGAGACCTATTTTACCGCGAGCCCGAGCACCTGCGACCGCTCACCGGACCACCTGGCGCCGGAAGTTGCTGCGCACCCGCCCGCCGGGCAGGCCGGTGCGCATTCTCTGCGTGGGCTGCGCCACCGGGGAGGAGCCCTACTCCATCCGCATGGCCCTGCGCGAGCGCTGGGGCAATGAGTCCGACCGCGATTTCGCCATCACCGGCGCTGACCTGGACCGGGAGGCCCTGGCCACGGCCCGCCGGGGCCGCTATCGCCCCCTCGCCTTTCGCGCCCTGGACCCGGAGCGCCAGGCCCGCTGGTTCACCGCCACCCGGAGGGCGACTGGCGCTTGGGGCGGACAGCATCCGGGCAGCGTGGACTTCCTGCAACTCAACCTGCTCGCCGCCACCTATCCCGAAGCACTCGCGGGCCAGGACCTCATCTTTTACCGCAACCTCTCGATTTATTTCGATGCCCCGACCCGCCAGATCGTCATGGGGCGGCTGGGAGACCTGCTGCAACCGGCCGGCTATCTGCTCGTCGGCCTGGCGGAGACCCTCGCCAATGACTACGGCCTCCTGACCCTGCGCGACCAGGGGGGCGTCTG
>JADKCI010000010.1 GCA_016714645.1 Chromatiaceae bacterium
TGCCAATTTTGTTAACATCGGCGCCTCTTCCACCACACACAATTCAAGGTGACCCATGTTCAAAGTCCTCACACCCGACAGCGACCCGGCCGAGATAGCGGCACTGGTTGATATTCTGCCCAAGCTGGCCTCGCTGTTGAATACCGATGCCAAAGCCATGCAGCTGCTCGAACAGGCCGGTCAAGGCAAGATTGACAACCTGGCGCTGGCTGCGGGATTGGCGGCCCGGCTGGAGGCAGTCGAAGGCGCTGGAAAAGTATAATAAAATCCTGAGAAAAGTCCTGTAAGCTATTGATAATTGATTTTTTGTCTATAGAATCGCGTGCCGTCACAGGCAGGATAAACCATCGTCATGGACGCGAGTTACCAGGAATTTTTCACCGACATTCAACACTATCGCGCACTGGGCGCCAGCGAGGCGTCATTACAGCGCTCCGAAGGCTTGCTCAACCTGGTGTTTTTTGTGTTTAGCGAGTTCGATGGCTTGCAGCAGAAAATAGAACGCCAGCAAGCGCATTTGCTGCGTTTGCAGGAAATGCAGTTTGGCAGCGGCCGGACGATCGACGGTGTCGCTGAACCCGCGGCTGGTGCTGCCGCCACCGAAGCCGTGGCGGAGAAGCCGGCCGCCACCGATCAAGCACCCGACCCGAACCAACCGCCGCCCGATGCCGCGTTAAACCCCGAGGTTCCGAAAAAGCCACGCAAGCCCATCAAGGGGCACGGCCGCCTGAAGGCTGCTGACTACACTGGCGCCACGGTGGTTCACTGCCCCCATCGCCTCCGGCCCGGCGACGTGTGCCCCGAGTGCCAGCGAGGAAAAGTGTACGCAGTGGATCCTGCCCAACGCATTGTCTTCACCGGACAGGCGCCGCTGTTAGCCACGCGGTATGAACTGGAGCGCCTGCGTTGCGCCCTGTGCAGTGCCTACTTTACAGCACTGGCGGCGGTCGACACCCGGGAAAAGTACACCCCGTCGGCCAAGGCCATGCTGGCGATTCTGCACGGCCGGATGGGCACCACCTACTACAGTCTGGCGCAGTTGCAGGAGAACCTCGGCATGCCGCTGCCGTTGAGCACGCAGTGCGAGGTGATCGAGTCGATGATGGGGCCGCTGTATGCCATTGAAATTCAGTTGTCCCTGCAGGCGGCTAACGGCGATCTGCTCTGCCAGGATGACACCTGGGTGCGCATTCTGGCGCTAATGCAAGAGAACCAGGCACTGGATCCGGAACGGCGCGGCATGTTCACCAGCGCCTTTGTCAGTGGGGGTGAGCACCCGATCGTATTGTTCATGTCCGGTCGACAGCATGCCGGGGAAAACTTCGACGACCTGATGCAGCAGCGGGAAGCCGCTGAGCCAATTACCCGGATGGCCGACGCCCTCAGCGCCAACCGCAAGCACCGGGTCGCGGCCATCAACGCCAAATGCAACGCCCATGCCTTTCGGCGCTTTCGTTCCATCGCCGCGCTGTTTCCCGAGGTGTGCGGAGCGGTCATGGACTTATATGGCCAAGTGTATGAGCATGAAGCCCACTGTGTGGAGCTCGCCCTCGACGACAACGCACGGCTGGCGTATCACCAATGCCACAGCGCACCGCTGATGAGCCGCCTGCACCAGGTCGTGACAGATGCCGTCGGGGAATACGAACCGAACGGTGCCCTGGGCGCGGAGCTGCGCTATGTGCTGAACCACTGGCCGGAGCTCACGCTGTTTCTACGCCGAGCCGGAGCCCCGATAGATAACAACGTTTGCGAAAGGCTGCTCAAAATCGTCATAAAATACCGCAAGAACAGCCTGTTCTTCGGCACCGCGTACAGTGCGGCCTATCTCAGCACTCTGATGAGCGTGATCGCCACCGCGCAGCTGAACCTCGCCAACGTTCTCCACTACCTGACCGTGCTGCAGGAACATGAAGCTGCCGTGTGGCGAGCCCCCGCTGACTGGTTGCCGTGGAACTATCACGCGGCGCTGTCACAAGCCATCACTCGCCAGTCAGCCGCCATGGCCGCCTGAGCCGGATTGCCGTTCCACAGCAAGACCTGCAGCTCGCGCGCCACCAGGGTCTGATGCGGTCGTGACGACGACGGCCACCACGTCAGCTTCCCGGTTGACAACCGTTTTTGGCATAACCAGAAACCCTGACCATCATGCATGAGAAGGCGAATGGCGGTGCGACGACGGTTGCGGAACACGAACACCGCGCCGCCCAGGGGGTTCTCGCCCATGACGGAGCGGCAGATCTGGGCGATGCGATCCATGCCGCTGCGAAAATCAATCGGTTCGATGGCGACCAGGATCCGGGCTTGCGGCGCGAAGGTCAGCATGCGACTAGACCAACAATCTGGCGACAATGTCAGACGGCGAACCGGCCAGATTCGACAGTACGATGTGCGCACCGCTGGCCGTGTGGATCTCCACGCGCAGAGCGGGCGGATAGCCTGGATGAGGCAGCTGGAGTTCGGCAAAGACCGGCGCCGCTACCGGGGCGGTCGAACCACCCTCGACACGCCGCATGACTTCCCAGGAGATACCGAGTCGTTTGCACACGGTTGCCGTGTTGAGCGCGCCGCTTAGCTGCCGGGCCTGAACCAGCAGATCCAGGGGGATTTTCTCTTTATTGTGTTTCTTGCCGGCACGCCAGGCGGCGAAGCTCGAAGAGAGTTCGTCCAGTTGTTGTTGGGCTTGCTGTTCTGCGGTGGATGTCATGGCCAGGCTGTCCTCTTGTGGTGTGGGTGAGGACTGGCATGCTAAAGCGATAATTGCCGGAAAGCACACTTGCTTGCCGAAGCCGCCGAGGCGCCCCAGCTCAAGTTATTTGAAATTGAACCCCCTGGGCCGGGCCACCCCCAGCGGCCCCGGCTGCCCCGGCTGGGGGGGGGGGGGGGCTGGAGGGGACTGCGGGGGCGAGGGGGGTGAAGCGGGGAGAGGGGGGGGAGGCGGCAGCGAAAAAGGAGGGAGGTTAATTCCGCCCGTATTTCGGTTAGTGAGATTGCAGACCCTCATGTGACGGAGGGGAATGCGATACGAACATTTCGTCAGGGTGAGAAATGCAAGGATCTCCGGGACTTGTACCTGTAGCATGCTAATGAAAGAGATAACGTGCGAACGCGGGAGGCCCGCAAAGGCTCACTGGGAAGTGTACTCTTCAACAAGCCCTGAAAAGCAAGGCGGGGAGGATGCTAATGCGGGAGTCGGACTGACTGATAGTACTCTGAGTCTGGGAAAGCCAGACACACGGGGAAGCGGTCAGCAAACAGAGACTCTTTCAAGGGAGACATGACCCTCATTCAATGGAGGGTGGGTCCTTGATACAACGCAAGGGAAATAACCTGTCATGACAACAGGACTTGAGAGAATAGCAACGAAAGCGCGGGAAGATAAGAAGTTACGGTTTACCTCGCTGGCACATCACATTACACCGGCGTTATTGAGCCAATGCCTGATGGCAATGGCGAACAACTCGGGAACTGGGGTGGATCAGATGACGGTAAGCCAGGCCAAAGAGAGCATCCAGCAATGGGCACCCGAAATAATTGACTCTATGTACCGTCAAGGGTACAGGCCCCCGCCCGTGCGGCGGGTCTACATTCCCAAGCCGGGTAAACAGGAGAAAAGGCCATTGGGTGTACCTTCAGTAACCGATCGGTGCTTGCAAGGTGCGGTAGCGAAAGTGCTCGGAGCCCTTTACGAACAAGACTTTCTGGATTGTTCCATGGGAGGGCGAAAAGGGTGTAGCGCGCATCAGGCGGTGGCAACGTTTTGCAAAGCCACGGCCAGTCGCAAAGTCAATTGGGTGTATGAAGCTGACTTGAAGAATTTCTTTGGCAGTCTCGACCATGGATGGGTAGAGCGCTTCGTATCAGAACGTGTCGGAGATCCCAGGATAATGTCGCTGATAAAACGGTGGCTAAAGGCAGGGATCATTGAGGAAGGTCAATGGTACAGCACTGAGCAAGGCACACCGCAAGGCGGGCCAATTAGTGTGTTAATCAGTAATATTTACCTTCACTACGTACTGGATTTGTGGATCGAAAAGGTGGTGAAACCAAGAATGACAGGTGAGGTCTACTACATTCGCTACGTGGATGATTTTGTGCTGTGTTTTCAGTATAAAGCAGACGCACAGCGATTTGAAAAGGCGCTAGTGAAGCGGTTGAGCAAATTCGCTCTGTCACTGGAACCGAGCAAGACTCGACTGGTAGCATTTGGAAGATTCGCCCAGGAAAATGCACTAGCTCAAGGGGAAAAACCGGAAACAATCTACTTCCTTGGATTTACCTTTTTCTGTAGTAAAACCAAAAATGGACGATTCAAGGTGGGTATGAAAACGGAGAAGTCGCGCCTCAGGCGGGGGTTTCTCACCCTAAAAGGGTTACTCCGGGAAATTCGTCACCTTCCTCTGAGCACTCAGATCCGCAGGATAAATTCGTTCCTGACCGGTCACTTTAACTATTATGGCATCGCGGGAAATTTTGCCGCCTTAAGAGGAATTCACTACTTCGCCGAGAAGTACTGGCGCAAGATGCTGAGCTCCAGAAGTCAGAAGGGGAAAGTGAGCTGGGAGAAGTACAGGAGGTTATTACGTTACTTCAAAATCCGAGCGCCGAAAGTGAGACTGTCGTACAGTCATCTCAATGCGATGGCGCTGTTGTGAATCACTGTTTGAAGAGCCCATTGCTGGAAATCGGCACGATGGGTTCTGTGAGGGGGTGGCCAGAGCAATCTGGCCGCTCTACTCAACG
>JADKCI010000011.1 GCA_016714645.1 Chromatiaceae bacterium
CCTGGCCGCGCCGGGATCTTGGTAGTTACGGAAGGACACTGCCGGGTCGCGCAGGGTGGGGTCATCGACCTCGGTGAGGATGGACTCCACCAGATAGACGCCGACACTGACGTTGCCGACAATCGGTAGAGTCAGGGTGTCCGCGGGAATGCCGCGTACCGCCCCGCGCAGGTAGATGGCCCCGCCGGTGATGGTGGTGGCCCCGGTGTCGGCGTTGATGTTGATGATGGCCCCGGACAGCACATCGCCTTCTTTCATGAGGGCGTTGGTGACCGTCTGGAGGCGGTGCATCGAGGCCGACTGCAGCTCGTTGAGTTCGGCTGATTGCAGGACGTTACCGGCCCGAAACAGGTGCCGCTCGTAGTTGGCGGTCGGGTCGAAGCGGTCGTAGTGCGGCAGGTCGATCGACATAGCTAGATGACCAAGACAAATTCAAATTGCTGGCGCGTCAAGGGCGAGCGCACCAGAGGCAGGGCGAAGCGTTCTACCGCGACCAGGGTCCCGGTCGTAGCCAATTCCGCCGGCAGGAAGTAGGTTTGCCCGGCGGGGAGGCCCGGCACGATGGTGGTGCCAATAAACAGCCCCACTTCGCGAATGACCTGATCAGAAGCCGCGGCAAAGCCGAAGTCGAAGCGCAGATAGAGGTTGTTGGTGGGACCGGCGACCAGGGTGTAATTGCCCGAAGGGGTCTCGACCTCGCCCTCGGCGTCCACCTCGGCATAGCCGGTGGTGGTGACGGCCACTCGCCCCACTTCCGCCACCAGGGCGGTATCCCCCAGCAGGGGTGCGACCGGGATGGTGTCCCAGGCGGCATCGCCGGTGCCCCAGGCCAGATGCAGCGGCAGTGCCTTGGTGGCAGCCGCCCAGGCCACGCGGCCCACGGTAGTCAGAATAGCCATAGATGCTCCTTGTGGCGGTGTAGCGGGTAGCCTATTGTCACGACGCTCAGGGCGGCGGGTAACTGGCCAGCAGGTCCTGGACGTCAACAAAGGCGTCCGCTTCCGTCGTCAGGCTGGCCTGCGCGGCGACCGTGACATCGGGATCACCAGTACGCCACTGATTCAACAGGCCATCCACCGCCCACAGGGCCGCGCTGATCCGCAGCAACTCGGCCATGATGGCGGCGTATTCGGGGACGCCGGCATAGGTGGTCGTGGCCAGCGTCTGGGTCGCCAGCACCCCGGCTTGCTGGTCGGCCAGGTCCGCCAACAGGGTGTCAAACCCCTCCGGCAGGACAATGGTCAGCGGCGGCGACATCTCCGCCGGGGCGGCCCCCGCCACCAACCAGGTACGGTCGTCCCAAGCGCCACCCCACACCGCGCCCACCACCCCTTCCCGCAGCCCGGCGGTCCATATGACCATCACCGTAATGCGCGCGAGACTGATGGGCGGGGCGGCCAGGGCGGCGGAGAGCGTCAGATCCAGCGACAGCACCCCATAGCGATTGCAGGCCAGCACCACGGCGTAATAGAAGGTATTGACGGTATGGATCACCAGGTCGGCCAGGACCGCCCCCAGTCGCGCGGGGGGCAGCAGGGTGGCGGGGGGCAACAGGATGGTGCCCGCTGGGCGATCGGCCTCAACCTCGGCCATCGGCCCCGCCCACGCCTGGTGGGCATTGGCCGTCAATTGCAGGGTGTGATACTCATAGATGGGCGCCCCGGGTAAGTGGTGCGCCCCCGACAGGGTGGCGTCGGTGCTGAGATAGTGCATCTCCTGCCAGGGCTCGCGCACCCGTACGGCGGGATACCCCAGCCGGCGCAGACTGTGCTCCAGGCCGCGCGGGGTATTGCGTGGGCGGAAGACCTCGGCGATGAGGTGCGCCCGATAGGCCGCATCGTCCATCCCCGCCAGCCGCGGAATGCCGTAAAGGGCACCGTGGACATCCAGCCACTCGGCATCGGCGGTGGCGATGCTTTCCTGATCGACGGCCTCGGGAATGGCGGCATGAAACAGCCGCCACTCGCGCTCTACTGGGCGGGTAATGGCGTGCAGCAGGGAGGTAAAGCCGTAGAAGGGGGTGCCGCTGAAGTCGACCAAGGTGCCGCGACCTTCCAGCAGCACCACCGCCCCCAGGGCCAGCAGAATCTGGTCGTAGCCCGGGTCCAGCGTAAAGCCCTGGGCCTGGAGCACATCCACCAGCGACCCCACCGTGTGGTCGCGAAATTCGTACACCCGGGTTTGGTCCGCCCAGGCGATGTGGAGGCGCTCGTCGCGAATCTCCCACGGCGCCGTCGTCCCCGCCGGGGCGCGCAGCCGAATGGCCTCGCGCTTCTCCGGGTCGCTGTTGAAATACTGGGGCAGGTAGCGCTGGATGGGCTCAAACACGGGGTTAGCCCTCCTTGACATCATCCCCGCCCAGAAGGACGGGGATTACTGGTTGTTGCCTTCCAGATTCCTGTTTCATCGTTCGATGCTCCTTTGGGATTGGCCCATTGGAGTCTGACTCAAACTCCGCAGGCTTAACGTCCGGCGTGTCCCGCCGTAGTTTTTTCGTGCAACCGTAACTGATCGGCTCCGGCAAGAATCGCCAGGCCCGCCGACAGAATATTGGTTGCGGCATTGATATCCCGGTCGTGGTTCGCCCCACATTCCGGGCAGCGCCATTCGCGGATAGCCAGGCTCAACGCTTCGAAAATATGCCCACAGTCCGAACACCGCTTGCTGCTGGGATACCACTGGTCGATCTGGACAAAAGTCCGTCCGTACCAATTGGACTTGTATTCCAACTGGCGCACGATATCGCCCCAGCCGACATCCGCTATGGATTTGGCAAGGCAGTGGTTCTTGACCATGTTCTTGACCTTGAGACTCTCCACGCTGATCACTTGGTTTTCGTGAACGATTCGCGTGGTGAGCTTGTGCTGCCAATCCCGCCGTTGATCGGAAATTTTGGCATGAATCCGCGCAACCTTGGCCTTGGCCTTTGCGCGATTCTTCGATCCTTTCTGTTTGCGGGATAAACGCCGTTGAGCACGGGCTAACTTTTGTTCTGCATTGCGCAGAAAAGTGGGGTTGGGGATTTTTCGTCCCGTCGCTCAAAATCGCGGCATCTTTCAACCCTAAGTCGATCCCAGCCATTTTGGTGATGACCGGCAATGGACTGATGGGTTCCTCTACCAAAAACGAAATGAAATACCGACCCGCCGTGTCTTTGCTGACCGTGACATTGGACGGGATTCCGTTGAAGGATCGACTCCAGCGGACATTCAGCGGCGCATCCATTTTCGCTAGACGTATTTGGCCGTTCTTCCAACGAAACCCGGACGTTGTGTAGCGTACTGACTGTTTGTCGTTGCGCTTCTTGAACGTCGGGTATTTCGCTCGACCCTGAAAGAAATTTTTGAATGCCGTATCGAGGTTGCTGAGGGATTGCTGCAATACAACATTGCTGCATTCCGACAGCCAAATCGTGGCAGGTTCCTGCTTCAACGCCGTCAGTAACTTGCAGGTTCCCGCGTAGCCAATGCGCTGCTGGTGTTTGTAGAACGCATCGGTGCGCAGCCGCAAACCCCAATTGTACACATACCGGGCGCAACCGAACGTGCGAGCAAGGATGTTCTCCTGTTCCGCGTCCGGGTAGAACCGGTATCGGTACGCGCGCTGCACGATGTTCATGCGTCATATTATGAATCACTGTTTTTAAGAACTCAAGCATTAAGATCAATTGCCTATCCCCGCCGAAAAGACAGGGCTTGCATCACACTACGCCTCCGTCAGGGTGACAGTGCCATACACCGGGCGCTGGTGGATGGCATACGCCTGGCTGACCAAGGGCGCCAGCAGGGTCACGTCGGCGATACCGGGCACCCCGTAGAGGGTGTTGATGATCGTCGGCACGGTCAACTGCGCGCCGCTGAAATAGCGCAGCAGGCTGACCAGGGCGGCCTGCGCCTGCACCCGCACGTCCGCCAGCTCATAGCCGGCGGCCAGGGTCACGGTAGCGGTCACCGTCAGCGGCACATCGGTAATGGCCTGGCATACCACCGCCATCCCCGCCGGGCGATACCCGGGGACGATGAGGTCCTGGGTGTCATCACGATAGCCGTCAATCAGGGCCTGGGTGCGCGCCACCAGGGCCGGGGTGGTACTGCCAGCCCCGTTGTGCAGATAGAGTTCCACCCGTCCCGGGGTCTCGACGATGGCGACATGGCGCACTTGCTCGACAATGATCCCGTCCTCCTCCAGCATCGCCAGCCGCGCTCCGTACTCCAGGGCGCCCAGGGTGCCGCGCGCCAGGCTGGCGATATAGGCGGTGAAGCGTGCCCGCTGCTCGGCGTCGGTCTCTTCGTAGCGCCCGTTGAGGATCGGTTGGCGATTGGTGCCGTCGACCGCGGCCGTGATCATCTCCGCCGTGCCGTTGACGATCACCGACAGCCCACCGACCTCGGCATTGGCGTCAGGTCCCGACTGAGCGGCACGGGCCAGGGTGGTGACCTCGTAGCTGCCGGTGGGGATGGTAGCGCTGGCCAGGGTCAGGTATTCGGCGCTGCCCCCCAACAGGCGCACCCGGGTCCCCGCCGGGATGATGACGTCGTTGGTTTGCAGGGCGGTGAGGTAAAACGTCACCTCACCCAGCGCGTAAGTGGCGGGCAGCTTGCCGAAGTCGAAGCCGGAGAAGACCGCTTGGGGAATGGCCTCGTTGATGGCCTGCGTGGCCCCCATCCACAGCTCATCCAGGCCGATGGCGGTGGCCTCGAGCCAGGAGCGCGTTACCGAGCCGACGTTAAAATCGGTGAGGCTGTCGTTGCTGGCGCGCACATGGGCGACCAGGCGCGTCAGAATTTCCGGGTAGGCGAGCGGCTGGTACATAATCAGATCACCGGCAGTTGATAGAGAATATTCAGGTCCGTCACCCGCTCCTCGCCGACGGCCTGGGCCTGGACGTCAATGGCCAGGGTGTCGCCGGCGGCCCGGGCGCCCACGGTGATCGAGGCGCTGCGGGGATCACGCAGCAGGGCGCGGCGCACAAACCCGGCTCCCAACAGCATGACCACAGCGTTATTGCCCACCCCCAGGATGGAGTAGATTTCGCAGCCATAGGTGGGATGGGGCAGGAAAGCTACCGTAGGGGACCGTCACCCGATGGCGCAGGGCCTGACTAAAGTTCGCCCCGCCCAGCACCAGATTCAGGTCGCCGTTAGTGGTCGTCAGGCGCCCTTTATCCAGGCGCACATCCTGCCCCAGGGCCTCTTCCCCGGTCACCACGCTGGCGTTGATAGCCTGGGCGGGGACCTTGATCCAGTCGCCCCACAGCACGGTACTGGGCAGGCGATCCAGGGGGTCCAGGGACGACACCAAATACGGGGGCTTGAGGTTGTTGAGGGCCACCAGCTCCCGCCAGCGCAGACCATCGCCGAGCACCCGCTGCGCCAGACTGGGCAGGGTGTCGCCGATCCGTACCGGCATATCGGTTACGCGCGCCATAGCAAGCCCTCCGCCAGGCTGTTGAGTTCTGTCGTGGTCTCCACCCAGGTCAAGGGCGGGGCCTCGAGCACATCGACCGTGAGGCGCTGCCGGACCCGCTCCCCGACCGGGGTCAGGGCGAGGATCGGCAGGCGCCCGGAGATGGCGGCGCGTGCCCCGGACCAGGAAACTCCTTGCCGGGCGGCGCGCAGGGCGTGCCAGGTGTGCAGGTGATTGGCGAAGAGCGGCCACAGGGCCAGCAGCACCGGCGGGGTGCCGGTGGCGCGGGCGCGGGCCAGGGCCAGCATGGCGACGTTGGCAATCTGCTCGGCCAGCAGCAAGAAGTCGCGGCGCGCCACATCCTCGCCCTCGGCTTGCCCGGCGCGGGTCTCGGCCACCGCTTGCGTCAGCAGCGCCTGCCAGCCGGTCAGCCACTCGGGTAGATCGCGATGCTGGGCACGCAGCCCGGGCACCGCCGCCAGGGCGCGGTTGAGGGCCGTGACCTGGTAACCCAGGTCGTGGCGGGGATCAGTGATAAAGGACATAGGGCCTCACTCGACGTTGACCGTGCCGGTGCTGATGACCGCCGCGCCACAGGTACAGAGGGAGCCGTGCGTTGCCACCCCGCGGCTGTTGACGATCACGGTACTGGCGCCGGTGACAATCTGCACCAGCCCGTGGATGGGGCCATCGGGATTCTCGGGCGTGCCGCGCATGGGGCAAAACACCCAGTCGCCAATGCGCGCCACGCCTCGCCCTTCAGCTTTGACATCATCCGAGGCGGTGACCACGGTGCCAAAATGGGTGGTGGTGTCCCCCAGATGCGCGATCGAGGGCATCAGATCAGCCGCTCCAGGCCCCACAGTTGGATATTGAAGCGGTACAGCAAGGGGCTCTGCTTGCTGCGCTGCAACTGAAAATTGCGGGGATAGACGCGGAAACTGGTCATGTTGAGCGTATCCACCAGGATGAGCTGAATGGTGTCGGGGTCCATACCGGCCTTGGCATAGGCCAGGCGCTGGGCGTGATAGCCCTGCACCATGAGATTGCGTAGGCTAAAAAACAGGGCGTCCCCACTCCCCACCCCGAGAAAGGACCCGCCCATCTTGTAGCCGGTGTTGCCGCGGATGCTGATCTCGGCAATGGCCGAGCCGAAATCGTCAACGTAGGCCCCGCCCAGGGTGTTGATGGCGGTGGCGCGCGTGGGGTAGACGTAGGACATATCCTCGGGGCGCGGCACAAACCAGTGCATCCAGGGGATGCCCCCGTACATGATGAGCATGATGGGTCGGTCTTCCTGGCCGAGATCGCCCAGGGCCACCGTAGCGGCGGCAGCAGCGGTCGCGGAAGCGGCAGTGGACAGTAAATCAATCATGGGCCTATACCGGCGCGTTGGGGTCGGAGGGGTTGAAGTTGATGACGCCATCGGCGCCCATGTTGATAACCGCCCCGCCGCCACTGGTTATTTCGATGTCGCCGCCGGCGTTCATCGAGAATTTGTTGCCATTGACGCACGTCGCTTCAAACACGCCCCCGGCGCCCATGAAGACCCGCGCCTTGGAGGTGGTCAGGTCAATAAAATTACTCGGCGCGGACAGCACGGCCGACACCCCGGTCACACCGCCAGACCCACCGCGACGTGTCTCCGAGGCGACCACGGTGACCGTACCCCCCGCGTCCATCTCCAGGTACGACCCGACGACCGTCTGAATCTTGAGCACATCTAACGGCAGGGGCATACCACCCACCGGGAAAGCCATGCCCACCACATACGGCTGACCACTGAAGTAGCCAATCAGGGCCAGGGTGTCATTCGTGTTGCTGAGTTCCACGCCCCAATGCCCGTCAGAGGGAGTGTCGACCCGGGGCATATAGTGGAATCCATGCTC
>JADKCI010000012.1 GCA_016714645.1 Chromatiaceae bacterium
GCCGACGGTGAGAGCGGGTGTGGCACCCGTCTCGCCGGTGATGTTCACCGGCCGGATGGCGATCCGGCTACCCTGCGACGCCTGCGCCCAGTGGGTGTCCTTGTCCGCGTCCGGCCCGTAGTAGACGACCGACCCGTCGGCCGCGGACGTGACCGTCGTGCAGGCCACCGAGTCCACGTCGAGCAGATCGGTGATCTGGATGCCGCCGGTGCGCGCCGACCAGATCGTCAGCACCGAACCGGGCACCACCCGGCCACCGGAAGTCAGAGTGAAGTCGGCCGACGTTGCGCCGTACATGTTGCGGGCCACAGGTGCTCCTCAAAGGTGAAGGTGGGTTAGGCGATCTCGTAGGTGACGGACATGCTCACCACGTCGGCGGCGCCGAGAGTCGGCCCAGCAACACCGAACTTGTCGGTGGCACCGTCGCGGTACAGCGCGCAGTAGGTGGTGGCGGCCACATTCGCCGCCCCCACCCAATGGGCCACGCCGGGGTCGAAACAGTAGAACGTCCCACCGCCCGCGCCGATCGCGGCGGCGACGGCGGGCAGACTCACAGTGATCGGCTGACCGGCGACACCCGACCCGGTCACCTTCAACTCGCAGTACGCCGTCACCAACTTGCCGACCTGCAGGTAACGGGCACGCGAAGCACCCGCATCCCAGGTCACGGTGCCGCCCTGGCCCAGCGTCGGCGTCCACGCCGTCCAGGCGCCGGACGACCCGAAGGAAGGAACGTCGCGGAAGTTGGTGCCGTCGCTGACCTGCAGCGTGTTGGCCGTGGTGTTGTATACGACCAGCCCGGCCGGTTTCTGCGGCGCGGTCAGCGCGGCGATCGCCGCACCCGTGAGCCGTTTCACCAGCGAACCGGACTCCAGCGCGGTCACCACCTTGCCGATGTCCTCCGGCACATCGTTGGCCTCGGAACTGTTCGGCACCTCGATGCCGTGGACGGTGGATGTGGTGTAGCCCATCAGACCTCCTGCGAGAGCGTGCCGTAAGACTTCGATGTGGCGGTCATGTCGGCGTAGGTGGCATAGTCGGCGGCCATGTTCGAGTACGACTGGCCGGCGGCATTCGTGACGATCGTGGCCGCCATCCACGCCGGAACCTCAGCACGGATCGCCGCGGCGGTGGCGGTCGCATCCGGGGTTTGCGACGCGAACGTGGTCACGCTGATGGCGTCCGGGTCGCCGCCGTAGTTGGTGACGATCTCCACCGACCGGGCGCCGGTCAGCGTCTCCCCGACCCGCTTGCGGATCGCGTCCAGGCATCCCCGGAACCGCCACGACGGGTCGCCGATGACGGCGCGGCGACGGTCGTTGGCGACCCCGGTCAGATCCACGCCGGCCATCGCCGCCAGCCAGGCCAGCCGCGTGAACGGCGTCACCGTCTCATCGGCGGTGAACGACGGGTCCTGCAGCACCGTGGTGGCCGCGGCCACCGGCGCACCCAGCGCGTCCAGCAGCCCGCGCAGCGTGCCGTCATCGGATGAGCGGACATACCCGGGCAGATATCCCCAGGCGGTGCCGCCGAGCGGCGACACGACCGTCGCGGCGGGCGTCGGGGTGGGAACCGGAACCGGGATTGGCATCAGGTACTCACCGTGATCGTGCCGTACTGGGCGACCGCATCAGCGGCGATCGTGGTGGTGCCGCTCGGGGCGGACATGCTCACGATGTAGTCGACGGCCGGGGTGTCGGTGATCGCGGCCTGCAGCGCCCCGACGATCACATCCTCGCCGATCGTCCACGTCTCGGGGTTGAGGAACGCCCGCACCGCGTCACCGGCGGCGGCCTGCGCCTCGGCGGCGCTGTAGCCGGGTGCCGGTGCGATCGTCGTCGTCACGGTCACCGTGGTCACCGCGGCATCGGTGACATGCACCGTGGCCCCCGCGTAGGTGATCGCCTGCATCGCCGCGGCCAGGTCCGTCTTGTCACCGGCGCTCAGCGTGCCACCCCGGCCGTAGGTCACCACGGTCACATCGCCGGCGTCGGTGCCGATCGTGGCGGTACTGGCCCCATCCCACGCCGGGATGCACAACGCGTTGACCGCGCGGCCGTCCTCCAGCACGTACGCGGTGAAATGGTCGGCGACGACGAGGCTGTTCGTGACCCGCGCCAGCCGGTTACGGGCGCGCGCGGTGTAGGCCACATCGTCCTCGGGGTCGGCGCCACCGGCGAACGCACCCGTCACGGCGACACTGAGGATGTTGGGGATCACGTCGAGCACGTCGATCGCCGCGCCCGCCCCGACACCGTTGACCAGCGTCGTCGCCTCCGTGGTGGACACATCCAGCACCACAGTGGATGCGGCGGTCACCGTCACGTCGGCGGTGGTCGCCACCTCGACGCCGTAGTCGGCCAGCGCGAACCCGGTCCCCGCCGGGATGGTCGTGGTCACCGTCGAGTCGAACGTGACCGTGATCTGGCCCGATGATGCCGAACCGGGTCGGCGTGCCACCTGGTAGAAGCGGCTAAGAATGTCCTCCTCCACCGCGGCGATCGTCGCGTTACCGGCGTTGACGATCTCCGCGACGGCGAGGCTGAGCGCCTCGATGTAGATCAGTTCGGGGCTGGCGTTGCGCGGCAGCCAGTCCGGCAGCAACGCCTGCAACGCCTCGACGGCTGCCGTGGCAATCTCCTGCGGATACCGTTCGTCCAGCGGTGCGCCGATCGCGGAAACGTCAAAGGCCATGTCTTAGATGTCCTCTCCTGATAGGTCCCACGCGACTGTCACGCTGACGTTCTGCCGGCCGTTGGCCTGGCTGATCTGCGCACCCGTCACCGTCAGGTCCGGCTCGCACAGATCCACGGCCGCCGCGATCTCGGCCTGCGACGTGCCCACCGCTGTCGGGTCGAAGATGCCGAAGTCCGGCGCCAGGGCGCGCTCACCCAGATGGGTAGACACGATGGCGATGGTCAGCTGCTGGGCGTGCACGGCGCTGCCCTGCTCGACGGTGGCGATGGCGCCGGCGTTGTCCAGTCGCAGCGGGTGCGCGAACAGCCGCATGCGGGGTTGCGCGGAGGCGGGGCGCGCTGGCGACGATGCGGCGGCACTCACACTGACGACGATCATGCGGACCCTTCCAGATGTGGGGGTGCGGTCAACTCAGTGCCGACCAGGCGCCCGCGGCGCGGACGTACAGGGTGGTGCTGGCGGTGCCGTCGGTGCGGTGATAGGTGCTGCCGTTGGGCGCGGAGTGCGTGGGCGCGCCGGTGCCGCTGGTGATCGTCGGACCGCCGCTGCCCAGTTCAATGCCCGCGGTGGAGCCGACGTTGTCGATCGTCACGCGGCCCGTGGCACGTCTGCACCGGCCCCCCGCCGTGGTGGGCCATGCGGGTGCTCCGTTCGACCCGGGGGGAGTCGGGGGCCCCCGCGTTCTGCGCCCCGCCGGTGCCGTCGAAACGGGCCACCGTGTTATCCGTGGATGCGCCTGGCACCGCCGAACCCTTGCCGGTCAACCTGCCCACCACGACCAGATCCGGCATCGCGTCGCTGCCCACATCGGACAGCAGCACCATGTCCCCGGCCGCGTAGTTCGCGACGACCGCCTGGCACGGGCCGATCACGCCGAAGTCGGCAGTCTGCACATAGACACCCTTGGCGTCGACCTTCGTCACCTTGCCGCGGTACATGGCGCCCTCTCAGACATAGAAGGACGGGGTCATCGCGCCGTAGTACGAGCCGAAACCCGCGATGCCCAACTCAACGACCCGGCCGCCGGTGGCGCTGATGAACCGTCCACCGCCCACACTGATGCCGATATGCCCGGCCCCACCACCGGTCGGGGCACTCCACACGACGATCGCGCCGATCGGCGGGTTCGTGTCGCCTGCGGACTTCACCGCAGACGAGGGCGCCTTCTCCCAGACGTAACGGGCGTAGTAGCCGCCCCTGCCCTGCGTGCCGCTCACAGCGATCGACACCCACGCCAGACACTGGTTGTAGCCGAAGCCTTGACCCACCTGCGACCGCGCCCAGGCCACGTATTGCCGCGGCGTGCGGGTGCAGCGCGGCCACACCTTATCGGCACCCTGAATCCACTCGCCGTCCAGTGACGACAGGTCGCCCCCGTCGCCGACACCGTCCACCTTCGATGTTCCCTGGCTGGCCTTCTTCGGCGACGACTTCAAAGGCCGCTGCAGCGACAGGTCGGCACTGCCGGCCGTCTCGTCGAACGTCACATCCGACACCAGCCAGAT
Organism: Chromatiaceae bacterium; assembly: GCA_016714645.1. Classification (NCBI taxonomy): domain Bacteria; kingdom Pseudomonadati; phylum Pseudomonadota; class Gammaproteobacteria; order Chromatiales; family Chromatiaceae; species Chromatiaceae bacterium. Next base: position 4,203 of record JADKCI010000012.1, read on the forward strand.
GCCGTTGTCCTCAGCGTCGGCGCGCGAAACGTCCACCCGATGCCACGGCCGCACCTGCGACCCGGTGGCGGCCTCAACCGTCATCGACGCCTCGGCGGCGTTCCGGCGATCATCCAGGCTGCTGCGGCTGCTCAAACTCAACATCGACAGCGACCGGCCGAACCCCGACTCCCTGCCATCGGTGCGCACCGACCACGTCGGCAGGTTCGTGTTACCCTGAAACGCCCACCACGGCGTGCCCACGAAGAACGTGTTGCCGTGCTCCACCCACTCCACACCCGTATCGCTGGCGATACTGGCGATCACATCCAACACCGACTCGTCGCGTTTCTGCACGATCCGCATCGACCCCGCGCCCGGCTCCACCAACGCCAGCCCGCCGGCCTTCTTCACCGCCGCACCGATGAACGCCTGCGGCGTGGACTTCTCCGCCGAACGCTTCCCCGTCATGTTGCGCAGGCGTCGCGCCAACCGTGACCGGGCCGTGAAGTTCAGCCAGATGTCTTCGCCCTTGTAGTCGCGTTCCACGGCGGCGATCTGCCACACCTGGCCGTCCCAGCGCAACGTGACACCCTCGCGCAGCAGACCACGTTTGCTCAACTGCCGGTTGCGGTCCACCGCCGGGAAACTGAACTCCGACACCGCACCCACCCGGAAGTCCCACCTGGTCACACCGATCGCGTCGGTGATGTCAGCCAGATACATGCCCGACGCCAGTTGCACGCCGTCAACAACAGTGCGGGAGGCGTCTGTCATCGACCCACGCACAGTGCGGTCCGTGATAGTCATCAGCGCGTAGCCCCGAAACCCCGGCCGCGGCCCTTGATGCGCTTCACCAGACCCACGTTCACCTCGGCGTCACTGGCCCGCTTCAACGTCAACGACACGTCCACCACACTCGGCCGGTCGGTGTTGCCATCCCATTCCAGGATCGTCAACGTCGGCGCCTCCACCCGGAACAACCCCTCGGCGTTGTCGCCGAGCAGCAACTGCACCGGGGCTTTGCTGCGCGAAACTCGCTCCAGGTCCGCGATGTGCTCGGTGACGTTGATACCCCCGAACGAGGCGTCACGGTGGCGTGTGGTGCGCAGCGTGTAGCCGAGGCTGTAGTCGTCGGCGGTCAGCGTCGTCGGCACGGCCAGCGCCCGCTTGTCGGCCCGCTCCAGTTCACTGACGTTCCGCGCCGACAGGGTGCGCGACACGTCCGTGGGCCACCACGGCAGGATCAGCACAATGTTCAGCGCGGCGCAGCGCAACTGCGCCTGCCCTGCCATCAGGAACGCTCCGCTGCGATACGCCGCTGCCGCGCCATCATCGCCTCGAACTCGCGGCGGGCATCGAAACGGTCATGCACATGCAGCTCCCCGATCTGAACGCCGCCCGAAGGTGCGGCGGCCATCGCAGGCTCACGCGAAGCGGCCACATACGCGCTCACAGCCACATTCGGGATGATCGTGCCGGACGTGTGGAAGTCGCGGATCTCAGGGCCATCGGCGCCCACTACGGACGTAGCGCCCGTGCTGGACACAAACAGTTCAGGGCCGATCTCACCGACCAGGTACGTGTTGCCGGCCAGGACCGGACCGCCAGCGGCGAGCGCACCGTCAACCGGGGCGCCGACCCCCAGGCCGGTGAAGCCTTGCACCACCGTCTCAATGACGAAGCGGATCTTCTTGGGGCTGTCCACGTCGCGCAGCGCGTCGGCCAGTTGCTTCGTCTTGCGCGACGCGTCGCCAGCCTTCGTGCTCAAACTGTCGAAGTATGTGGACGACCTGTTCGCGGCATCCGAGGCGTCGCCGAAGCCTTTGGCCAGGCTGTTCGCGCCATCGGCGACACCCTGCAGGCTGGGGTCCAGCAGCGCCGCCCACGAAAGCACCTTGGCGAACGCGCCCACCACGTAGCCCAGCACGCCGATGACCACCGACTGCCATTTCAAGAAGACACTGATCAATTTGAATACGACGGACATGATGCCCTGCAGCACACTGATGATGTCCTTCTTATGCTGCTTGATCCACTTCGTCGCGTCTTGCAGCCCCTTGGTCAGTCCGATGCCGGTGGACGTGTCAAGCAGCACATCGCCCACAGCCTCCTTCAGGTTGCCCCACGCCACGGATGTCTTGCTGATGCTGTCAGCCTGAGCGGCCGCGCTGCCGGACACCTGCTTGGACAATTCAGCAAGGATGATCTTCTGGGCGCCGGCGATGTCGCCGACCTCCATCATCGCCTTGACCTGCTCGGTCTGCTGCGTGGTGAACGACACGCCGATGCGGCTCAGCGCGGTCAACCCCTTCGCCGGATTATTCAACGCCTTGCCGACCATCACGGCCGACGAACTCAAGTCCTTGCCGAACGCCACCGACAGGTCGAGCGCCAGTTCGTTGGCAGTCGTGAACGTCTTACCGGTCACGTTGCCGAACGTGAACATGATGTTGGTCATCTCGCGTAGGTTGTCGCCGTCGATGCCAGACATCTTCTCCAGCCGGTTCACCATCCGGTCAACGGCGGCAGGTGCCTCGGTACGACCCATGGAACGCATCACAGCAGCCGTCTGCGCGGCTGCCTTACGTGCGCCCCTGGCCTCCTCGATCGAGCCTGACAGCACGTTGAACGCGCTGGAGGTGGCCATCACCGCGCCCGTCACCACCGCGGCAGCGCCGGCCACCTTGCCCCAGCCTGCGGCCATCACGCCGCCCGACCTGCGGGTCCTGTCCATGCTGCGGTCAGCCTTGCCGAATGCGGCAGACCACCTGCGGCCGAAGTTGTCGGCGTTGTCGTCCAGTCGCTCCAGCCCGCGGCGCAACGTGGCAGCCTTGCCCTCGGTCAGGCCGAGCTGCTTGCTCACCTTGTCGAAGGAACGTGTCAGCCGCATCGAGGCGGTGTGACCCTCGTCGGTCATCCGCTTGAACTCGCGGTTGTTGTCCCGCTGCTGCTGCTGCAACTCGCCCAACTTGCGCCGGGTCGTGTCCATGCTGCGGCGGGTCTGCTCGTACTCGTTCTGCAGCCCCTGCTCCCCGGCCTCCATGCGGCGCTGCATGTCGTTGGCCGTGCGGCCCAGATTCGTCAACTCTTTGCGGGTCCCGCGTAGCTGCGCGGACAGTTCGTCCTTCGCCCCGATCACGATCTGCAGGCGGTCACCGGCGCTGGCCATTGGCGGTCTCCTCCTGCGCTCGTCTCACCCGGCCGTGGCCGATGTCAAGGATGGACAGCAGGACCGGCAGATCCTGCTCGGGACGGTCAAGGAAGGCCATCGGGTCGACGTTGAACAGCAGCCCGTAACTGACCGCGGCCTGCACGACCCTCTCGTCATGCAGGCTTAGGTAGGGTCACCGTCGTCGGCGAACCCCGCCTCGACCATCAGCTCGGTGGCTACCTCCAGAATGTCGCCGTCCGCGCCGATCAACTCGACCACCGCAGACTTTGCGTCCGGCACCCCCAACTCGCGCTGCAGTTCGGGGTCACGGAACACCACCGGTTCGCCGTCCACCATCAACAGTTCACCGTCGATGCGGATCTCGCGGGTCTGGTTGGCGACCAGGGCGCGGGAGAAGTTCGCGCCCCGCGCCTTGCCCTTGTCGATCGACTTGGCCGCGGCCTGCATCTTCTCCACCTGGCCCAGATCGGTCGGGACATCGCACATCAACTCGATGCCGAGACCGTCCAGGGTGATCGTCAACTGCCGCTTCCGGCGAGCCGCTGCCCGTTCACGGGCACGCTCCAGCAGGGACGCCATCAGGAACCCACAGCCCACTCGATGACGAGTTTGGCGGCTTCCTCGCCGTTGGCGTCAGCGGCCGGCGGGGTGAACTTGGCGACCCGGCAGTTGAACCACTGCAGCGGCTTGCCGACGCTCACCCCGGCGTTGTCGATGGCGACGACCTGGATGGTGGTGCCGTCGAACGTCGCACCCGCCTTCAGGTCCGACAGGAAGTTGGCGTGCGCGGCCGGGTCGATAAAAGCCTCCACGGTGATGTTGTCCACCTCGTAGTCGCCGGCCAGCACCTCCTTGGCGGCGCCAGCGGAACGGCGCACGCGGGTGATGCTGTGCGTCACGTCGCCGCCGGTGAACTTGTCCCAATCGATGACCGGGATCGGGGTGGTCGTGTTGGTCACCTTCACGGAGACCTTGTGCTGTGTCAGCAGTGGCATTTCGTCAACTCACTTTCAGATGGTCTGGTCGGCAGAAGCGACGTTTACGGTGAAGTCGACGAAACCGATCTCCTCGGAGAACCGGACGCTGACGACGGCGGTGATGCGGTTGTCGGACACGTCCGAACCGGCACTGACGGCCACCTTGTAGCCGGGGTCGGTGATGCCGTTGTCCACCAGCCACGGCCGGTAGTTCTCCAGCACACCGGCCAGCACGCCCTGCGCCTCAGTCAACACGGCAGGCTTCGCGGCCCGGCCGATGAACTGATCCAGCGCGCGGGCACACTCGTCCGCGATGGCGTTCACCATGTCGCGGAAGATGGCCTCCTGCAATTTGGTGTTGCCACCCACGCCGGCAGCAGTCGCCCACACGTCCAGACCCACCGCGGACGGCAGGCTGCGAATCGTTGCCACACCAGCAGCCAGCAGAGACGTATGCGTGGTGTCATCAACCTCGGTCAGCGGGGTCGCGGCAGCGCCACGGGCCAACTGGTGCGCGGCGCGTCGCAGCGGGGAATCTCCCACACCGAACGTGCGCATGGTCACGGCACGCAGACCAGCAGCAAAGGACACGCCGTCGACGACCTTCAGCCCGCCTGCGCCGTCAGGCACCTTAACCCACGGATACACAAACGTGGCGTAGGACTGGTTCGCGGCGGTGATGCTGCCCTGCGCGGTGATCACCGTCGCGGCGGCGTCGGTCTGCACGGGAGTGAGCAACGCCAGACGGCGGAACGACGCGGCGTGCGCGTGCAGCGCAGCAGCAGCCCCGTTCACGCCAGGAACCGCGACAGCGCCAGGACCGGCCGCCGGGCCAACCCTAGCGAGCACCGTGGCCCAGACCACATTCGCGTAATCGTCAGCACCCGTTGCGAGCGCGGTGGCGCTCACGTTGCCCGAAGGCAACGAGGCCACAGTCACCGTCACGTCAGGGTCGATGCTCGCAGCGGCCTGCAGGCTGGCGGCGTCGGTGCCGACATAGGCCACCGTCTTGCTGCCCTTGACGATGGTCAGCGTCTTGCTTGCGCTTGTGTAGGCGGCGGTCCAGGCGTTGTAGTAACTGCCCGGCGCCTTGCTCGTAACCGTGATCTTGTTCGTGTCGAGCACGATGGTCGCGTTGACGGCAGACGGGCCGAACGCACGCTGCACGACCAGCTCGGACCCGCCACAGTTGAAGAACGTCTCCGCGGCGTCGTACATGTCCACGCCACCGGAACGGGCACCGTAAGTGTTCGCGTAGTCGCGCAGGTTACGTACGATGCGCGGCGCGTCGGTCGGGCCGAACTGCGTCTGCCCGGCGACGATGAACCGGGCGGCGCGAGGGCCAGCCGGTGCAGTCAGCCCAGCAACCGTGCCGGTGGTGATAGTGATGCGGTCAGCCATTGGCTGTCTCCTTCTTGCGGGCGGGCTTCACCGGCTCGGCGGCCGGTACAGGTTCGGGCGTGGCGGGCACGCTGACAGACACACGCGACACGGGCGCGCTCCTTCAAGGGGTTTGAGTTACGGGATCGGCTGGGAAGCGTCGAACACGGTCACGGACTGGTCGACGGCGTCGATGTCCTCGGGCGGGTCAAGATCGGTCAGGGTCTCGGTGACACGGGCGCGGAACTTCAACGTCCCCGCGGCCAGCGGAACCCCGGCGCGAGTCTCCGACGCCGCGCCCGTGGCCTCCGGTCGACCCTTCGGGCTGATGTCGATGTCGTCGGTCAGACCGGACGCGCGATAGATGCACTCACGCACCGCCAGCAGGAGCCGATCGCGGTCCTTGCTGGCACCCTCGGCGTCACCATGCACCCGGTGGTCGCAGGCGACGATGACCTCGATGTCGTAGGCGAACCACCAGGTGTCGGTGGTCACCTGACGTTCGTCGCCGGAATCGGTGGAACGCACAACCACAGCCGGGAAGTCGGTGATGTCCTGCAGACCGTCAGCCAGCAGGAACGCGACCCCCGCCGGGTCAGGGGAAGTCAGACCGTTGCCGGCCAGATGCGCGGCCAGGCGCGGCGGCACGGCTACCTCAAGGTAGGTGCGGATCGCCTCACGAATGTATTCGTGGCCCTTCATCGCAGTGCCTCGCCCAGGTGGTCGCGGACCACGTCGACCCATTCGCGTCTCTCGGCGGCGCGCAGCGGAGGCACCGAGATCCGCGGTGGGGTGCTGCCGTGGCCGACCGTGTTGAGGATCGCCACATTCCAGACGCGGCGATCCGACTTGGGGGCGCCGAACGCGGCGCCCTGCTTGCGCTGCCAGATCGGCCTGCGACCCGAGATACCTTCACGCATAATACCGGTCTGCACCAGCGGCGAGACGCCTTCCCTGATCGTGGACGGAGCACGCGGTGCCCACCTGCCCCACCCGTTCGTGTCGAACACCGAATCCTGGCGGGCATCGAACTTCGCGCCCAGCGTGTCGAACGTCGGGCTGATGTCCGATGCGGCGGCGCTGAGTCCGTCGAGCGCACGTTCAACGGACTTCATGCCGATGACGTTGCTGGCCATCAGGCGAACCCGGGCGCGTAGCGCAACTGGATGCTGACCAGCGTGCGACGGTCAGCCTCGCTCATGATCTTGCTGAGCATCTGCGGACTGGCCGTGTACGACAGTCCCTCGGGGCCGCTGTACTGCGCCCGGTCTTCGGGGTTCGTGAACGCCTGCGCCGCGATGCGTACCGCGATGCCCTTGGCGAGCGCCTGGTCAGACTCGGTGACCGTGTACTCGTCGCCCATGACGTCGAAGCCGACCACGTCGGTAACGCAGGCGACAGCGAACAGCACGGCCGCCAGGGCACTGTCGTCGTCCTTGGTGGCGATCGCCCGGTGTAGGTGGTTCTCCAGGTCGGTGACCGTCAGCAGGCCAGCCTCAACGGGGATCGGCATGGTCTACCCCTCGGTCGTGGTCTTCTTGGCGGCGGTGCGCTTCTTCGGGGCGGCATCGAACCGGGCCAGTTCGGCATCCACCTGGGCAACGCGGTCGGCCAGGCCACGCTTGACGTAGCCTTCCCGCTCCTCTTTCAGGGCGGCCACGTAACCGGCGCGCTTCTCAGCGGCGCTCATTCGGCCACCGTCGTCTGGTCATCGACAAGCCCGAGCATGTTCAGCGCGGAAACCACCGCGGCGAGGATCGTCGTGTCGTCGGTGCCCTGCTCTCCGGTGATCGGCGCGGGCGTTGCGGGGGCGTAGAACGGGTCTGCATACGGGGTCGCGGCGCGGTCGATCTGCGCCGGGGTCGGATGCACCTCGATGACGTTGCCCTCGACGCGGAACTCGGGGCTACCGGCGTAGACGACGTAGTCCTCAGAGGTGGTCAGCACGACCGGAACCGGACCCTCGCCGAACGTGAAGTACGGGGTGTCGGTGCCCACCGTGTCACCCGCAGCGACAGTCACAGCGGCGAGGGCTTCGTCGGCCAGCGGGACACCATCGGCGTCGAGCGGGTCAGAGGTGTAGATGTTCTCGGTGCCCGTGTTCCAGTACAGGTTCATCAGGCCGATATTGAACGTGCAATGCCCGTTCTTGTACGGCTGGAGTGCGCCTTCATCGGCCATCGCGAAGACCTTCTTTCATGCATGGGGATGGGGGGTTGCGTGCCCGGCCAGGGAGAGGCTGACCTGACCGGGCACGCAGAAGGGGGGCTAGAACGTAGGTGCCACAGTCCCGGTTCCGTAAATGGCCTGAACGTGAGCCTGACGAAGGAACGTGTAGGCCATGAAGCCGAAAATTACAATGTCGACAGCGTTGCTCTTCATGCTCGGGCCGGTATCGGTCCGGATCATCATCGGCGCACTGGGGTCTTCCCACAGATGGCACTCAGGCAGCGACACCACGAAGATCTTGTCGTGGGTGGTTGCACCACCCACATCGACGTTCGTCGCGATGTTGTTGTCGACAAATACCGGGGCACCGTTCGGCAGATAGCCGCGCGGGCCGGAGCCGTAGCCGGAGTTGTTCGCCACGCCTGCGACGTTCAGACCGGCGTTAACCGGCTGCGCGATCAGCGGGAAGGTGGACGACAGTTGCGACTGGATCCACGCCCAACGACGCGAGTGCATGATGAACGCGGTCCCGTTCGGATCCTGATCCAGTAGCGCGGCCTCCACGGCAGCACCGGCGGCGAGCAACTTCGGGTACAACTCCGCAGCGGTCGGGCTGCTGTCGGTGTAGGCAACCTGCGTCGCCACCGCGTCCAGGCCGGTGGTGGCCTGGTTGATGATGGTGGAATCGACGGTGGTGTTGTAGGCGCTGAACAGATCCTCCAGCACCACACTGTCGATGCCCGTGCCGCGCATGACGGACTTGCGGGACAGCGACTGGGCACCGGCCACCTCAAGCACATTCACGCTGAACGACGTGTCATCGATGTTCGTCTCAGAAACGGCCGACGTCTCATCGCTGCGGACAGCGGTGGTGGTGCCGGTCGTGATCTTCGCAATCTCGATGGTGTTGCCGGTCGCAGGCAGCGGGTGCTTACGCATCGCGTCTGCCAGCGGGCGGTTCGCCCGTGCCTTCGGCGCGTACAGGTCGGTCAGGTACGCCGGAACGACCAGGCTGCCGAAGTTCGCGCTGGGCACGTTCGCGCGGATCTCGCCGCGCTCGGTGCGCTCCTCGTCCATGTGACGGCCGAGGCGCTGCTGGGCACCGAAGTCGCCGAACACGGCACCGGAAACGAAGTCCCGCAGGAACTCGGTGCCATCGGGGTCGGCGTCGGGGCGGTAGGTCCGCTCCTCACGACCCACACGGGCAACCTGATCGTACGAACGGCGGGGCTGCTCATCAACGATCTGCGTACGCAGCTCGGCGATGTGGTCATCCTCGGCCTTCTCCGCACGCAGTGTGGCGAGGGCATCCTCGGCGCGCTGAACGGCGGCCGAAGCCTCGTCACGGGCGGCGATGGCGGTGGGGATCTCCTCGGCGGGGATCTCCGTGCCGGCGGCCACGTCGGAACGCATCTTCATCAGGGTGGACTGCCGGGCATCACGCTCGGCGATAGCAGACCGCAGGGCGCTCTCGGCGCTCTGGATCAAGTCGTCATAAGTCATGACGGCTTCCTTTCGTTGGAAGGGGTTGGTGTTATCGCCTGCCAGCGGACGGTGCGCAGTCTGCGTGCCCAATCGGGGACGGAGTGCCATCTCGTGCGAGTCAGGTACTGCGTGGCGATCAGCCGGTGGCGATCGCCAGATCAAGGTGCGCGGCCTGGTGCTGCGCGAAGGTGGCACGCTGCACGGAACGCAGCCCGCCGGTCGTGTACGGGTTCGCACCCCAGCCGACGATGGACACATCGCCGCGGTGAAGGTCAACGCGGGTGATGCGGTACTCGGTGTAGTCCGGTGACCACTGGCCCGACTCGATGCGGAACGCGAAACTCATCTCGTCGTACAGCCCGCTGCGCAACTTCGGCGCGGCGTAGGCCACATCCGGGTCAGCGGGATCAAGGTCGGCGTCCACGGCCAGGCCGTCCTCGCCAGCGGCCAGGCGCAGCGTGCCCAACGTGGTACGGGCGATGCGGCGCATCTGGTCATGCCCGAGCACCAGGGTCACGTCGAGGTCGTTGCGGGCCAACGTGTCATCGAACGCCGCGGCATCGATCACCTCGGAGTATTCGCCGAACATGTCCCACATCGGGTAGGCGCGCTCGGTCACACTCGCCACACCGACGAACGTGAGCAGGCCGGACTCGCCAGCCTCGCGCACCTGCAGCGGGGACGACAGCGGGGCGCGGACCACACCGCGGCCACCATCGGGGGCGCTGCGGCGCTCGGAGGGGCGCTGTGTGATGCTGCGCAGACCGGCGGCTCGCTTCGCGGCCGGGGTGAAATCGTCAAGCATTCGTACTCCCTTGCACGGCTCGGGTCGGGAACAGACGGGCGAACTCGGCCTCGTCCTCAGGGGTCAGCGGCTTACGGTTCAGCAGCACACGGCCCTCGGTGACAGTCAGCAGGCGGCGGTCGATCTCCGCGCCCATCTGCGTTATGCGGGCGGCCGGGTCCATGCGAAGGATCGCGTCAGTGTTGAACTTGACCTCTTGCCCGCGAGGCGTCAGGCGGCGGCTGAATGTACGCTCACGGCGGGTGAACGCCGGGCCAAGATTCAGAATGAGGAGCTGCAGGTTGCGCTGCGTCACATTCGCGTAGGTGACGTTCCCGGTTGAGGACTCCACGTCCACCATGTCGCCGGGCACACCGTAGAAACGGCACACGTCGGGGGCGGTCGCCTTGATCGTCTCAAGGAACGCCGACTCGGACGCCTTCGCGCCGAGCGCGTTGTACTCCCAATCAGAGCCGGTGACGAACACGTCGCCAGTGGCGATCGTGTCCAGAAACTTCGACTTGACCGCTGTCGCCTCTGTGGCGTTCAGCACCTTGCCCGTGTTGCGAAGATGGGCGGCCGGCACACCGTGACCGGCGAACCACGAGGCGGCGAACTCGGCGGCGCTCAGGTTCGCGGACATGCTCAGAGCGGCGTACGCGGTCGGTGACAGACCCACCGGGCTGCCCGACGTAGTGAACTGCCGCTCATGCCAGATCCGCGACGTGGGGATCTCCTCACCGTTCACCCAGTAGGAGACAACACCGGACGTGACGCGCACCGTCACCTCATCGACGGGCAGCAGATCCACCAGCGACGGCAGACCGGAACCGTCGAACGCGCGGATGTAGCCGAACGAGTTGCCCACATCGTCAAGGTCGAACTGGCTGGAGTACAGCCACTCAGTCACGTCGATCACGCCGTCAGGCTCACTGAGCACTGAGGGTGTGGACACGTTCACCAGCGGACCCCCGCCCGTGCGACGGAACACGTCAACCGGGGTGGTCGAGATCAGGTCAGCACGCAGGCGCAAGCACGCCCACTTCGCGCTCGACTGCAGCGACGAATCGCGGGTGACAACCTTCGCATTCGTCGGAAGTCGGGAAGGGATCAGCGAGGCAAGGCCGGAAACGTCGCCAGTTCGCTTGAATAGCAGACTCATGCGCGCCGCCGCTCAATCAGGAACGAAGCAACCACGAGGAACACCCCAAGCAGGAACAGGCCGGCCAACGGGGACCACAGCACAGCGGCGGCGAGCATGGCTAGCACTCCGGTGACCTCCAGCGCAGTCGTCAGCACGTCGGCCACCTCACAGAATCGAATCGAGAACGTCGTAATCAAGTCCGTCACGCTCATGGCGCAGCAGCAGGGCCAGCGCCCCGGTCACGGCCACCAGCGGGGCGGCGTCCACATCCACGTTCGTCCGCTCCCACGACCACGCGTCCACGATCTTGTGACGGCGGGCCGCGGCCAGAGCGGAGTCGATGCGGGAATCCGAGCGGTGAGCCAGCGAACCGGCGGCCACGAAGTCGAAGAACGTACCGCAGGCACCAGCGAAATCGCCGCTGCCCATCTTCACGAACGGGCGCTCATGGTCCTCGCACGTCTGCGCCAACTCCGGCAGCAGGGATGCCACCGGGCCAGCGGAACGCGCACCCACCGCGAGCACGTCGCGGCGGTCCAGCACACCGTCGACCCACTCGGTAACCCAGTCGGTGCCGGGACCGGACGCGGCGATCTCCACCTGCGCGACGTTGCTGCCGTTGCGGGCAGCCAGACCCACCCACGACACCGAACGGTCAAGGGCCACATCCACGAACAACGCCAGCGGGGCATCACCGGCGATCGTGGCGTCACCGCCAAGCGGAACCCAGCGCCACATGGGTACCACCTGCTCGGAGCGTTGACTCACCCGCTGACACATCACCTCGGTGCGGAAAATCCACTCGGGGTCAGTGCCGAGCGCCGACATGATCGCCTGCTCGGTGATCGTGAACCCGAGACTCGGGTTCGCCAACGCCCACTGCCGCTGGTCATCCAAGTCACAGTCAGGCTCGGCCGACCATTCGAAGAACCCGAAGTCGCCATCGGTGCCGTCGAGCGACTTCTCCCCCAACTCCCGCAGGTGGTTCAGAACCACCGACTGGTCATCGCCCGCGTTCGACAGTGCCACGATCTGCGGCTTCGGCCGAGCCATCGTCGTCTTAGTGACAGCGGCCCATGCGTCCCACGTCTGATGCTCGCGGATCTCGTCCAGCAGCACCAGATCACCGGACAGACCACGACCACCGCGGCGTGATGCGGCGGCGACCTTGTAGCGTTCGCCAGTCTCCAGGCGTAGCGCCTTCTTGCCGTTGGTCCGGTCAACCGCGGCGATCTCGCCAGCCAGTTCGGCACAGCCCTCGGCCATGTCAACCGCGCCGGTCCAGACCTCCTCGGCCACGTCCAAGTTCTGCGCGGTGCCGATCACCAGGCCAGCCCGGTCAACGAACATGCGCCACAGGCTCAACACCTGCGCAAACGTGCTCTTGCCGTTCTGCCGCGCTACTTGCACCAGCACAGTACGGAATCGGAACGTGCCGTCGGGGTTCAGTTCCAGCATGTGCTGGAACAGCCACCGCTGCCAGGGGATCAGCGTCACCCCGAGCACGTCCTCGGCGAATGCGATCGCTTCAAATCCTGCCGTCGTCTTGGGGGTGAGCACGCCACGCGGCGGGGTGAATAGGCGCGGCTGCTCGGAGCCGACCGTCACGAGGACCGCAGTGCGCGAATCTCAGCAAGGCGGGACTTCGTCTGACGTTCCCCACCCAGCGCCTTGCGCTCGGCCGGCGTACCGCCCAGCGACTTCAGCGTGGTCAGCAGGTGCGGGCCGATCTTGCCGACGGCCTTGGCCGTCAGCTCCTCGTCGCCGAGCCGCTGAATGTCATCGAGCGCCTTCGCCTGACGGATCGCCAACTCGACCGCTGCAGAGTCGGACTCCTCCAGCCAGTACATGGCCTTCACGGAGCGCCGCACGCTGGTTGTCAAGTTAGCCACGGCCACCTCCTCAAGTTTTTCGACGCTTC